>NZ_JBHYVB010000044.1:3495-11033 GCF_042750115.1 Streptomyces sp. NPDC059455 | reverse complement strand
GTCGACGATCCCCGACTGGAGCGTCAAGGAGAACGTGACGCTACCCCGGGTCGCGGGCGCCCCCGGCGCGCGCCGGGGGGGGGGGCGGCGGGGGACTCTGGGAGCCGACCCGCGCGCCCCGCGCGGGGGGGGGGCGCCTATCGGGGTGGACGTGCACCCTACCGGCTTGCCCGGCGGCCGGGAGCTGTTCGACCTCCCCGGCGCGCCACGTCCCGACCCCGACACACCGGCGCCGGTGCGGTTCCTGCCCGCGTTCGACAACGCGATCCTCGGGTACCACGACCGCGGCCGGATCATCGACGACGCCCACCGCGGCCTTTCGGTGGCCGGGGAACGCGTGGTGCTGGTGGACGGCCGTGTCGCCGCGACCTGGAGGGTCGACGCCGCCACCGTGGTGGTCACCCCGCTGGGCCGCCTCTCCTCGGCCGACCGCACCGCCGTCGGGGAGGAGGGCCGGGAACTGGCGTCGTTCCTCTCCGACGGCGAAAGCCACCGCGTACGCGTCGCCACGTCGTCAGGCTGAGCGATGCGCACGGGCCGCCTGAGTCAGGGCGCGGGGTCCTGCTGGCGCAGCGGTGTGGTCTGGTCGCCGGGCGCGGGGCCGGCGGTCGGTACGGGACGGCCACGGGGGCGGGCGAAGTGGCGCATCATCGGCACCTCGACGCCGCGCCACAGCAGCAGCGACACCGCCACGCAGAACGCCGACACCACCACGGACAACAGTGCGGCGGTCACCGTGTCGAACGTCCGCCGGTCCAGCAGCACCCGGATCTCGTACAGCAGCGGGAAGTGGACCATGTACAGCGCGAAGGACGCCTCGCCCAGCAACACCGGGCCACGGCGCCCGAGCAGGCTCTCCCGCCCTTCGATATCGCGGGTGGCGATGGCCGGGATGAGGGCGGCCATCGGCAGACAGGTCGCGGCTCCCCACAGGTACTCCTCGGGCAGTTCCGTCCGCGCCGCGAAGACTCCCGCCAGGGCGAGCAGCGGCCACCGCGGACGCAGCGTCGGCCAGCGGTCGAGCTGGACCGCCCGCGCGAGCACCAGTCCGAGGATGAACTCCAGCAGCCGCACCGGCGGGAAGAAGTAGATCAGCCACCAGCGCTGCGTCGAGAGCGGCGACCAACCCCCGCGCGCCGCCTCGTCGGTGACGGCCATCGCCACCAGCGGCATCGTCACCACCAGCCCCGCCACCAGGGCGATCACCGGCCAGAGCAACCGTTCCGGGAGCGCGCGCACCGGCCGGATCAGCAGGGGGAAGAGGAGGTAGAAGAACGCCTCGCAGGAGATGGACCAGGTCACCGGATTGACACTGCTGAAATCGGCCATGTCCGGCACCCAGGCGTGCACCAGCAGCAGATTCCGGACCGCCTCCCCCAGCCCCGGGTCCGGCACCGGGAGCAACGCGGCGGTGCCCGTCGCCATGAGCAGGCCCAGCATCAGTGACCAGGTCACCATATGGTTGGGGAAGATCTTCACCAGCCGGCGGCGCCAGAACCGGACCGCGGTGTCGGCCGGAGAGGCGTTCCACGCCAGTACGAAACCGCTGAGCAGGAAGAACGAGGAGACCGCCGCCGCGCTCGCCATGGACGAGGCGTCGGCGGCCTCATAGACCCCCTGGTCCTCGAAGAATCTGCCCAGCGTCAGCACATGGCCCGCCAACACCACACCGGCCAGCAGAAAGCGAAGCCCCGTCAACGACGGCAGCCGATCGCCACGCGGCAACACACCGGCCAAGGGAGACCCCTTCCCATACGGAACAGCCACAGCACCCACGAGCCTGCCCGTCGCACCGCCCCGGCCCCAATACCGCCCCCACGGGAACATCCAGGCGAACACCACCACCCGCGGAGGGGCGCGTCAGCGCGCGCCCGGGAGCACGGGCGAGAGCCGGTAGGCGTTCTCGTGGGTGATCACATGACCGGCGGTGGGCGGCGGGAAGTGGGTGCCCAGCAGAAGGGTGCCCGTGTCGGCGAGGGCGCCGAAGAGCTTGTGGCGGGTGGCCTCGGACTGCTCGGGGGCGATGTCGACACACGAGCCGATGGCGGGGTGGGCGAGCTGGACGGGGTGGTGGACGCAGTCGCCCGTGATCAGTGCCCGCTCGTCGCGGCTGTCGAGCTGGAGGGCGATATGGCCGGGGGTGTGCCCGGGGGTGGGGATCAGCCGCAGTCCGGGGATGACCTCTGTGCCCTCGTCCGGGACGTCGACCAGATCGAGCCGTCCGGCGTCCTCGACCGGGATCACGGAGTCGAGGAACATCTGGGTGCGCGGCTCGTCCATGTCGTAGGTCGCCCAGAACTCCCGCTCGGTGCGGGAGGTGAGGTAGCGCGCGTGCGGAAAGGTGGGCACCCACGCACCGTCCACCTCATGGGTGTTCCAGCCGACGTGATCGGTGTGCAGATGGGTGAGGATCACCAGGTCGATGGATTCCCGGGGGAACCCGGCGGCGGCCAGGCGCTCCAGGTAGTCGGTCCGCAGACCGTGCCAGGCCGGGTTGGCCCGCGTCTTGCCGTTGCCGATGCCGGTGTCGACCAGGACCCGCGCCCCGCCCACCTCGAAGGCGAAGCTGTGGCTCGCGATGCGCAGGGTGCCGTCCTGGTCGGCGAAGTCGGGGCGCAGCCAGTCCTGTCGCGAGACCACGTCCGCGGTGGCGTCGGGCAGCAGCCACGGCCCGGTCCGCGGCGGCAGGAGCACCTCGTCGATGCGGTGGACGGCGATGTCGCCCACGGTCCAGAAGGGGATGTCGATGGCCTGGGGTGTGTGCATGGCCCGCTCTCTCTAAACGCAATCCGTTTGCCTTAAGGCACGGTAGGCCCTACAGTCGACTAACGCAAACAGTTAGCTTTTATCTTGATGAGGGAGACGCCTTGTCCGCCGCAGAACTCACCCCTCCGGAGGCGGCCCACTGGGCCGCACGCGCCGGGCTCCCGCTGCCGGCCGAGCGTCACGCCGCCGCGGCGGCCACCGCCAACCACATCCACGCCGTCGTCGCCGTCCTGCGCGAGCTGGACTTCGGCGACACCCCGCCCGCCCCCGCCTACCGCGCCGGAGAGGAGCGGCACGATGCGGCCGTATGAGCTGTCCCTCACCGCGGCCGCCGACGCGATCCGGACCGGGCGGCTGTCCCCCGTCGAGCTGGTGGACTCCGTCCTGGACCGCGTCGAGCGGCTGGAACCCCAGCTGAACGCCTACGCCACGGTGACGGCGGAGCAGGCGCGCCGGGCGGCGCGCGAGGCCGCGGACGACGCCGCGGCCGGCCGCCTCCGCGGCCCGCTGCACGGCATCCCGATGGGCCTGAAGGACCTGATCGACGTCGCGGGTGTGGCCACCACCGCGAGCTCCCGGGTCCGCGCCGACCACCGCGCCCAGGCGGACAGCACGGTCGCCGCCCGACTCAGCGCGTCCGGCGCGGTCCTGGTCGGCAAGACCCACACCCATGAGTTCGCCTACGGGTTGACCACTCCGCAGACCCGCAACGCCTGGGACACCGGCCGGGTCGCGGGCGGCTCCAGCGGCGGATCCGCCGTGGCCGTCGCCGCGGGCACCGCGGCCTTCGCCCTGGGCACCGACACCGGCGGATCCATCCGCGTCCCCGCCGCGCTCAACGGAGTCGTCGGACTCAAGCCGACGTACGGCCTCGTCCCCCGTCACGGCGTCACCTCCCTGTCGTGGTCGCTGGACCACGTCGGCCCCCTCACCCGCACCGTCGAGGACCAGGCCCTGGTCCTGGCGGTCCTGACCGGGCACGACCCCCGCGACCCCGCCTCCCTGGCCGTCCCCGCGCGGGACTACCGGCCGGACACGGCCGAGGATCTGACGGGACTGCGCGTCGGCGTGCCGCGCAACTACTACTTCGAGCACGTCGACACGCAGGTGGAGGCCGCGGTCCGGCGGGCCGTCGACCGGCTGGAGGCCCTCGGCGCCCGCCTCGTCGAGGTCGAGATCCCCATGACCCGCTATATCCAGGCCACTCAGTGGGGCCTGATGGTGCCGGAGGCCACCGCCTACCACGAGCGCACCCTGCGCGCGGCACCGGAGCTGTACCAGGCGGATGTGCGCATCCTGCTGGAGGCGGGCGAGCTGATGCCCGCCGGGGACTATCTGCGCGCCCAGCGCTCCCGGACGCTGATGCGGCGCGAGTGGGCGCGCATGCTGGAGGACGTCGACGTGATCGCCGCCCCGACGGTCCCGGCGACCGCGGTGGCCGGCGGGCCCGGGACGAAAAACCATGGCGGCCGGCCCCGACCGGGCCGGGGCCGACGCCAAGTTGGGCCGGCGCGCCCCCCCCCCCCCACCCCCGGGGCCGGGGGCGGGCGCCCGGGCTTGTAGCGCTCCCGGGCCGGGGCGGCCACGGTCGAGGCCGTCTCCGACGCCTATGTGCGCCTCTCGGCCCCCGCCAACCTCACCGGGGTGCCGTCGCTGTCCGTCCCGGTCGGCCACGACACGGCGGGCCTGCCGATCGGCATGCAGCTGCTCGGGCGTCCGCTCGGGGAGAGCGCGCTCCTGCGGGTCGGTCACGCCTACGAGCGGACGCGGCCCGCCCGCGAGCCGGCGCAAGCGGCCTGACGCGTCCACTGAGCGACCCCGGGGCGCACCGCCTCCCCAGAAGCAACAGATTTGCTTTAAGGTGGGATGAATGAGCAAGCAGATGGTGCGCCCCGGGGGGCGCAGCGCCCGGGTCCAGGCATCGGTGCACACCGCCGTGCGCGAGCTCGAGGCGGAGGTGGGCCGCGACGCTCTCACGGTGCCGCTGATCGCCCAGCGCGCGGGCGTCACCCCCTCCACGATCTACCGCCGCTGGGGAGACCTCACCCAACTGCTGTCGGACGTGGCGGTCGAGCGCCTGCGGCCCGAGACCACGCCCCAGGACCACGGCGGTCTGGAGTCCGATCTGACGGCCTGGGCCGAGCAGTTCCTCGACGAGATGGCCTCCCCGGCCGGACGTGCCTACATCCGCGACGCCCTGCTCGGCGACCCGGACGGCAGCAACGCCGGCCAGTGCTCGGCCTACGCCGCCGACCAGGTCGATGTCATCCTGACCCGCGCGGCCGAACGTGGGGAGGGCACTCCCGGCGTCGAGACGGTCGTCGACCACGTCGTGGCGCCCCTGATGTACCGCATCCTCTTCCGCCCCGCCGGGCTGGACGCCGCGCATGCCCGCGGACTCGTGGCGGGGCTCCTCGAAGGGAACGCCGCCGAGAAGTGAGACCGGCCGATGAGCGCCGGGCGAGTCAGCCGCGCGGGGCCGGAGTGCGCAGGAAGTCCGAGAGCGCCTCCAGCAGCCGGTCCACGTCCTCGGTGCTGGTGTAGGGGGCCAGGCCGATGCGCAGTCCCCCGGTGTCGCCCAGGCCCAGCCTGCGGGATGCCTCCAGCGCGTAGAACGAACCGGAGGGGGCGTCGACGCCACGGCCGGCGAGGTAGCGGTAGGCGTCGGTGGTGTCACGGCCGTCGATGGTCAGCAGCACGGTCGGGGTGCGGTCCGCGGCCCGGGAGTGGATGGTGAGCGGGTCGAGGGCGGCCAGCCCCTCGTCGACGCGCCCGCGCAGCGTGGCCTCATGCTCTTCGAGGGCCGCGAACGACGAGGCCAGCCGCTCCCTGCGGCTGCCTTCGGCGCCGGGGTCGAGAGTGGCGAGGAAGTCGACGGCGGCGCGGGTCCCGGCGAGGAATTCATAGGGCAGGGTGCCGAATTCGAAGCGCTCGGGGACGGCGTTCGTCGAGGGGAGCAGCTTGTCCGGGGTCAGGGTCTCCAGGAGCTCGGGGCCGCCTGCCAGCACGCCGAGGTGGGGGCCGAGGAACTTGTAGGGGGAGCAGACGAAGAAGTCCGCTCCGAGCCGCCGGATGTCGACATGGGCGTGGGCGGCGTAGTGCACGCCGTCGACGTGGAGCAGCGCCCCGGCCGCGTGCACCCGCCGGGAGATCTCCGGGATGTCCGGGCGGGTGCCGATCAGGTTCGAGGCGGCGGTGACCGCCACCAGCCGGGTGCGGTCACCGAGCTGGGCACTGATGTCATCGGGGGTCAGCTCGCCGGTGGCGGGGTCGAAGTCGGCCCAGCGCACGGTGGCCCCGGCGGCCTCGGCGGCCTGGACCCAGGGGCGGATGTTGGAGTCGTGGTCCAGCCGGGACACCACCACCTCGTCGCCCGGTGACCAGGTCTTGGCGAGGGTGCGGGAGAAGTCGTAGATGAGGGCGGTGGCGCTGCGCCCGAAGACGATCCCGGCCGGGTCGGCGCCGAGCAGATCGGCCATGGCCTGCCGGGCCGACTGGACCAGGGCCTCGGCGTTGCGCTCCCCCGCGGTGAGGTGGCCGCGGTTGGCCAGGGGGTTGGCCAGCGCGTCGGAGACGGCCTCGATGACGGGGAGCGGGGTCTGGGTGCCTCCCGGGCCGTCGAAGTGGGCCGACCCGGCCTTCAGCGCGGGGAACTGTGCGCGGATGGCGGTGATGTCGTATGTCACGAGCGGCTCCTTGCAGAGTGCCTTGGCGAGCGGGTGACCAGGGCGATCTTAGGCGGGCGCGGGTGCGGAACGGCAGGGGGCGAGGATGGCCGCCGCGCCGGGGAGAGGACTGCCCCCACGCCGCGGAGAGGACGGGCCGCCGCGCCGGGGAGAGGTGTCCGGCGCCCGGACGGCCACCCTGATTGAATCTATGCGTATGAGGATGAATCACCATTCTCTTCCGCCGCGCAGGACCGGACGCAGAAGGCGGTGGCGCCGACGTGAGCAGCGACTCTCCTCCCCCGCCCGAGCGACCGGGAGGGCGGGGCGTACGCCCTCGGCGTGGCATGACCGGCGGATCGGCGGGGCGGGCCTCGCGGGCGGTGGCGCGGGCCCGCCGCTCCGGCTCCGCGGCCCTGACGGCGGCGGTGCGCCGGGCGGGGGACGAGAACGGACGGGTCCATCCCGGGCTACGGCTGGCCGCCGCGTACGCATGGCGTCTGATGGTCGTCGGGGTGGCCGTCTATCTGGCGTTCACGGTGCTGGGGCGGTTCGAGCTCGTCGCGATCGCGGTGTTCCTGGCGCTGGTGGCCACCGCCTTGCTGCGCCCGCTGGCCGATCTGCTGGCACGGGTGTGTCCCAGGCCGCTTGCGGTGGCGCTGGCGGTGTTCGGCACACTGTTCGCGGTGCTGGGGCTGCTGGCGCTGGTGGGGACCGCGGCGGCCGCGGAGGCGGGCCGGCTGGTGGGTGAGCTGCGCGGCGGGATCGGGCGGATCGAGCGGTGGCTGGAGGGGCCGCCGTTCCATGTGCGGCACGGTGCGCTGTCGGGGGTCCACGACAAGGTCACCGCCTTTGTGTCACAGCATCGCGCGGCGCTGATCAGCAGGGCGCTCAGCAGTGCGGGGCGGGTCGTGGAGGCGGGCACGGCGGCGTTCCTGGCCCTGTTCTGTTCGATCTTCTTCATCCATTCCGGCGACCGGATGTGGCAGTGGTTCCGGGGCCAGCTCCCCGAGCGCGGGGGGGGGCCCCGGGGCGCTCCGGGTCGCGAGGTCCGGCGACACCCACCGCGGGGTCGACCGGGGCGGCTCCGGGCTGTGCGTCTCGCAC
>NZ_JBHYVB010000044.1:0-3485 GCF_042750115.1 Streptomyces sp. NPDC059455 | reverse complement strand
GGGGGTTTCCGCGCCTGTTTTTTTTCTTATTTATACAACCTTGCGGGCCACGGTTTGTGTCTGTGGTTCGGGGGCCAGCACCCCGTGCGCGCCGGGCCCCGGGGGGCCGGGGCGGCGCGGGCGGCGTGGACCACCTTCGCCGGGTATACCCGGGGCATCATCGTCGTGGCCGCCTCCAACGCGACGCTGGTCGGCATCGCCCTGTTCCTGCTGCGGGTGCCGCTGGCCCTGCCGCTGACGCTGCTGGTCTTCTTCGCGACGTTCGTCCCGCTGATCGGTTCGCCGATCGCGCTGGCGGTGGCGACGGTGGTGGCCCTGGCCGGGCGGGGTCCGGCCATCGCGGCCGTGGTGCTGTTGCTGATCGTGGCGGTCGGTCAGTTCGAGGGCCATGTCCTGCATCCGCTGGTGATGAGCTGGGCGGTGCGGCTCCATCCGGTGGTGGTGGCGATTTCGGTCATCGCCGGAAGCATCGTGGCGGGGGTGGTCGGGGCGGTGGTGGCCGTGCCCATGGTGTCCGTCGCCTGGTCGGTGACGCGGGCGCTGCGCGGGCGGCCGCCGGGCGAAGCCTGACCGGCGCCGTGGCCGGGACACCCGTGCGCAAGCGGCCGGGACATCTCATCGGCGGCGGGAACACCCGTACGCCTGCGGCCGGAAGACGCCGCTATAAATCGCATCTCAGATTCGCATTAACGTAACCTGCCGCCATGCGGCTGACGAAGTCAACGGACCTGGCACTCCGCACGATCATGCGGCTGGCGGTCACCGGCGCCGAGCCCTGCACCGCCCGGCAGGTCGCCGGGGAGATGCAGGTGCCCTACAGCCACCTGGCCAAGGTGGCGGCCCGGCTGCAGCACTTGGGCCTGATCGAGACACGGCGCGGACGGGGCGGCGGGCTGACGCTCACCGCGACCGGGCGCACCGCCTCGGTCGGTCAGCTGGTCCGGGAGCTCGAGGGGGTCGGCGATGTCGTCGACTGCGAGGGGGATGTGCCGTGCCCGCTGCGGCAGGGCTGCCGGCTGCGGATGGCGCTGCGCCGGGCGCAGGAGGCGTTCCTCGCCTCGCTCGATCCCCTCACGGTCGACGACCTGGTGGCGTCCCCGACCGGTCCGGTGCTGCTGGGGCTGGTCGGGCGCGCACCCGGGCTGTCCCCATGAGACCGCCGCCCGGGTTACCGAGCCCGGGTCCCGTCCCGCCGAGCCGTGCTGACGCGGAGGTCACCATGTCCGGTTCACCCATGCCGTTGAATACGAATCTGAGATACCAGTTAGGCCCGCTCATGCTCTCCCAGAAGTCCGCCGAGACCGTCCGCGCCACGCTTCCCGCCGTCGGTGAGGCCATCGGCACCATCACCGAGCTGTTCTACCGGAAGCTCTTCGAGGCCCACCCCGAACTGCTGCGGGATCTGTTCAACCGGGCCAACCAGGCCGCGGGCAACCAACGGCAGGCCCTCGCGGGCGCGATCGCCGCGTTCGCCACCGCCCTGGTGGAGCGGCCGGGCACCCGCCCCGACGCCCTGCTGAGCCGGATCGCCCACAAGCACGCGTCGCTCGGGGTGAGCGCCGCACAGTATCCCGTGGTGCACCGTCATCTGTCCGCCGCCATCGCGGAGGTGCTCGGCGACGCGGCCACCGAGGAGGTGACCGCCGCCTGGGACGAGGTCTACTGGCTGATGGCCAACGCCCTGATCGAGATCGAGCGGCGGCTGTACGCGGCGCAGGGCGCGCTCGCCGGCGGGACCTGGCGGCGGTGGGAGGTGGTCGAGCGGGTCCGGGAGACAGCGGATGTGGTCACCTTCCGGATCCGGCCCGCGGACGGCCGTCCCGCCCCGGCGTTCAAGGCGGGCCAGTATGTCTCGGTGCGGGTGGAACTGGCCGACGGGGCACGGCAGATCCGCCAGTACAGCCTGACCAACGGCCCCGGCGCCACCGTGCGCTCCTTCTCCGTCAAGCGCGAGGACGCGGGCGAGGGCCCGGCCGGTGAGGTCTCCGGCCACCTCCACGACCATGTCCACGAGGGCGACGAGCTCGCCGTCTCCGCGCCCTACGGCGACGTCGTGCTCGACGGCACGGACACACCGCTGCTGCTCGCCTCCGCGGGGATCGGCTGCACCCCGATGGTGGCCATGCTGGAGGAGCTGACGGCAGGCGGACACCAGGCCCCGGTCATCGCGGTCCACGCCGACCGCTCCCCCGCCGACCACGCCCTGCGCGCCGACCAGGAGCGGCTGGTCACCAAGCTGGCGCGGGGCACCGCCCACACGTGGTACGAGCGGCCCGAGGGCGACTGGCCGGCCGAGCGCACCGGCCATGTCGTCCTGTCCGGCATCGAGATCCCGGACGGCGTCCAGGCGTATCTGTGCGGGCCGATGCCCTTCATGCGGTCGGTGCGGACCCAGCTGCTGGAGCGGGGTGTGCGCCCCTCCGCGATCCACTACGAGGTCTTCGGCCCCGATCTGTGGCTGACGCGGGACGACGGCGATAGCCACTGACGCCCACCGGCGCCCGTCCGCCCGATGTTGGCCGGATGAACTCGAATGGCCCAGAGGCCGGTCGCTTTTGCCGGGGGGAACGTGGGACCGTACGGACACGGGTTCTGCCCATTCCATGCGCAACCGTACGGAATGGTCCGTCCGGTACCCCCACATCGACGAGGAACCATGGATCGCGAAAAGATCACTCTCAGCGGCGCTCAGGAGACCTTGCTCGCCACGCTGTACGGCAGGGCGGTGGACAGCCGTTCACCGGACTCCGTCCTGCACGACCACGCGGCCCGGGAGGCCGTGGAGCGCGTGGCCTACGACTTCAGTAAAACGGGGATGACGGACACGACGGCGATCGGCATCGCCCTGCGGGCGAAACAGCTCGACGACTGGGCCATGGAGTTCCTGGCCGAGCATCAGAAGGCGACCGTGCTCCATCTCGCGTGCGGTCTGGACACCCGGGTGCAGCGCCTCGACCCACCGTCGTCGGTGCGCTGGCTCGATGTCGACTACCCCGAGGTGATCGATCTGCGCCGACGGCTGCTTCCCGAGCCATCGGGGAACTACGAGATGGTCGGCGCGTCGGTGACCGATGAGGCATGGCTGCGCCAGGTGCCGGACGACCGGCCCACCGTGGTCGTCGCCGAGGGACTGACGATGTATCTGCGCAAGGAGGAGGGCAAGCGGCTGATCCAGCGGATCACCGAGCGGTTCCCCAGCGGCCAGCTGCTCTTCGACGTCTACGGGCCGCTGGGCATCCGGCTCCAGAAGATGGTCCCCGCGGTGCGCAACGCGGGCGCCACCCTCCACTGGGGCCTGGACGACCCGCATGAGGTCGAGACCTGGCACCCGGGGCTGACCTGCCTCGACGCGGTGCGCAGCGTGGACATGCCGGGGGTGGAGAAGATGCCGGCCTCCGGTCGGATGAGCATGCGGGTGATGGCGCATCTGCCCGGTTTCCGGGATGTGGGCCGGATTCTGCGCTACCGCTTCTAGCGGCTCCGGC
>NZ_JBHYVB010000043.1:0-65086 GCF_042750115.1 Streptomyces sp. NPDC059455 | reverse complement strand
GCCTCGCCTTCCAGCCCCTCCAGGGGGCACCTCCCAGCGGTAGCTGGGGGAGATTGAGGAGCGGGGTCTGGGGCGGAGCCCCAGTTGAGGGAAGGGGCGGGAGGGGAACAGCGCGCCGCAGGCGCCAAGATCCGCCGGACACCCCCACGGTGCCGCTGACGCCTAGGCGTTCACGCCTAGGCGTTCACGGCCGACCGGACGGAGTCGGTCCCGGGGAGGATGACGGCACCCCCCGGGACCGGCTCGCCTACGTGCCGACCGGCCGCGCGGACGGTGCGTGCCAGGCGGCGAGGACGGCGTCCGCCGCGGCATGCAGATCCCGGGCGGGCACGCCGTCGCACACCTGCGTGGAAACGCCGAGCAGGAAGCCGTGGATCATGGATGTGAAGCCGTCCACGTCGGTTTCTTCGGCGAGTTCTCCCGTCGCGACGCCACGGACGACGCACTCTCTGATCCGTGCCCGGTCCAGCGCACGGCGCGCCGCCACTGTCCGGCGCACCGCGGCTTCGTCGTCCCCGGGGGCCCGGACGGTACCCGACAGGGCCACGAGGCAGCCGCGCGGATGGGAGGTGTCGGTCTGCATGTCGATGGATCCGTGCAGCATCCGGGCGATGGCCTCGCGCGGGCTCAGAGCTTCGTCGCCGACGATGTCGGTGACGCGGCCCGGCCCGGCGAGGTAGTGCTCCACCGCCCGCTCGAACAGCCCTTGTTTCGAGTCGAACGCACCGTAGAGGCTTGCCGAGGACAGGCCGGTGGCCTCCCGGAGCTGGGCCATCGATGTCGCTTCATAGCCCTGCTCCCAGAACAGCCGCATCGCGGCTTCCAGGACGCCCTCGATGACGAAGGCGCGGGGGCGGCCGGCGGGGGACACGGCGTACCTCCTCCATAAAGGAACGATCAGTCCAGTTTACTCGAAGCGTCTGTCGCGTCGTTCCAGGGGCGCCAGCGGCCGGAGCCGTCGACGGTTCCCAACTGCTGGTCGGCGAAGTGGACACCGAAGCCGTAGACCCCGTCCCGAGCCAGGTAGTCCACGAGCCGGCGCCGCGACCGTTCGGCCTGGTTCCGGTCGGTGTCGAGAACGACTTCCCAGTCCGGGTGCTGGACCTGGACCGGTGAGTGCATGGCGTCGCCGAAGGCCACGACCTCCCGGCCGTCGCCGGTGTCGAGGATCCAGGCGGTGTGCCCGGGGGTGTGCCCGGGAAGGGACCACGCGCGGACGCCGTCCGCGATCTCGGTCCCGTCGGCCACGACCACGGTGCGTTCGTCCTGGCCGGCCAGTATCGGGCCGGTCCCGGGCGGGGCGCTCTCCAGCTCGCCCTTGCCGACCATCCAGCGCGCTTTCGTGAAGAGGCTCCGCGGATCCTCGACCGCGTCGGGCCGGGCCCACCCGGTGTGGTCACCGTGGAAGTGGGTGAAGGCCACCGTCTCCAGCTCGGCCGGGTCCACGCCGAGGGTCGCCAGCGACTCGGGCAGGTCCCGCACATGGCCGAAGGCGTGCTGGAAGTGCTCCAGTTCCTCGCCCGATATGCGGCCATGCCCGGCGTCGATGAGCAGGCGGGTGCTGCACCGCTCGACGAGCAGCGCCCCGCATCCCATGGGCAGATGGCCCGCCTCGGTCATGTGCGCGCGGTGCGCGTGCCAGTCCTCCTCGGCGGAGGCCGGGTAGACCCGGGTCGGGATCATGTCGACGCCCGCGTCCGGAACGTAGCTCAAGGTGAGTTCGCCCAGGGTGCGTATCCAGATGGCGGGGAGCCGGAATCCCGAGTCGCCGCCGCCCTCGACGCTTTTGGTCATGGTGTACCGCTCATGCGTTGCCACGGGGTCGCGCCTTTCGTGTTCGGGTGTGCCGTACGTGGTGGTGGGTGGTCCGCTCAGGGGGCTCGCGTGGGGCTCGCCTCGGCATGGACGTCCGGCTCCGGCGCGGACTCGGTGGATCTCAGGCACAACCGGCCTCCTCACGGCACGGGCTCACACGGCTCGCGCCTGCCGGGTGCCGCACGGCCGCCGACGGGGCGGCCGGAGACGGGACGGTCGCCGACGGGACAGCCGAAGACGGGACAGCCGGCGGTTCGGCGGGGCTGGGGTGGACCAGCTCCAGAATCCAGACGCCGGCCCCGGCCAGTGCGATGACCAGGCCGAGCGCGCTCACGCCCAGCCACCCCACGAGCGGGTACAGCGCCGCGGTGAGCGCCGAGGCGACGGTGGCCCCGGCGAACGCGGACACCATGAGGGCCGTCGTCACGCGGCTCCGAGCGTGCGGGACCCGGCGGTAGATCGCGCTCTGGTGGCTGATCAACAGGGCCTGCTGGGCGAGGTTGAGCGCGATGATGCCGACGGTCAGCGCGATCAGGCCGCTCGGCCCGCCCACACCGGCGACGGCGAGCACGGGCCAGCTGGCCGCCAGCAGGACCAGTCCGCCCGTGGTCACCCGACGGCCGTGTCCGCGGTCGGCGAGCCGGCCGGCCTTCGCCGCCGCGGCGGCTCCGACGACCCCGGCCAGACCGAACAGGCCGATGACGGCGGGGCCGAACTCGTACGGCGGGCCGGCCAGCAGGAACGACGACGCGGTCCACAGGACGGTGAAGCAGCCCATGCCGACCGCCGCCAGGGCCATCCGCCTGCGCAGCAGCGATTCGCCACGCACCAGCGCCGGCACCGACCGCAGCAGCTCGGGATAGGTGCTGCTCTCCGACCGCGGGACGGGGTGCAGGACCAGGCGCAGGATGACCGCCAGGGCCGCCATCAGGACCGCGGCGAAGACGAACACCAGCTGCCAGTCCCCGATCTGGGCGAGCACCCCGGCGACGGTACGCGCGATCATGATCCCGATCAGCAGTCCGCTCATCACCGTGCCCACCGCCGACCCGCGCTGGTGGTCCGGCGCCAGCGACGCGGCCATGGGCACCACGATCTGCGCCACCGCGGAGGTCGCCCCGATCACCGCGATCGCGGCGAGCAGCAGCCCGAGCGACGGGGACGCCGCCGCGCCGAGGAGCGCGAGTGCGCTCAGGCCCAGCAGCACGGTCACCAGACGGCGCCGTTCCAGTACGTCGCCCAGGGGTACCAGCAGCGCCAGCGAGAGCGCGTAGCCGATCTGCGAGACGGTGATCACCAGGCCGCCGGCTCCCTGGGACACCCCGAGCGCCCGCGATATGACGGGCAGCAATGGCTGGGCGTAGTAGATGTTCGCCACCGCCGCGCCGCACACCACGGCCAGCAGTAGCACCGTCGCCCGGCTCAGGGTCGGAGGGCCGGTACCGGGCCCGTCTGCGGGCGCTGTGCGAGGGCGAGTCGCACCGCCCGCGACGAATTGTGGATCGTTCATGCCGCAATCCGTACTCCGGCATCACGCGAACGTCAATGAATTACGGATCGAACAATCCAAATGTGGGACAGCTCACCTCTTCCACCGGTCTTTCACCGAAAAAGGTCCAGGTGCCGGCGACTCACATCTCCTCGGCCAGCGCCGCGTCGAGGGCCGCCGTCAGTCGCCGGACCCTCGCCTGGAGATCCACCGCCTCCTCCAGGCCGAGGCCGCTGGCCTCGATCGCCGCCAGGGGTACGCCCTGGGCGCGCCCCTTCAGCGCCGCCCCCTCCGCCGTGAGCCGGACCGTCACCGAGCGCTCGTCGTGCGCGCTGCGCTCGCGCTGGACGAGTCCGGCCGACTGCATCCGCTTGAGCAGCGGGGAAAGGGTGCCGGAATCCAGCCGCAGGTACTCCCCCAGCCGCTTGACCGGCATCTCCCCGTACTCCCAGAGCACCAGCATGGCCAGGTACTGCGGATAGGTCAGCCCCGTGTCGCGCAGCACCCGGCGGTAGAGGCTGTCGAAGGCGCGGGAGGCGGCGTGCAGGGTGAAGCAGAGCTGCCGATCGAGCCGGAGCAGTTCGTCGGAGGGCCGCGACTCGGGGGCGGTCTCGCGGTCGGCCTCGCGGTCGGTGCCGCGGTCGGTGCCGTGGTCAGCAGCGCTGTCGGTGGTGCGGTCGGACTGGTGTGACATGCCTCCAGCGTACCCTTTAGTTGTGCACAACTTAATTGTGTGATCTACTTCTGCCCGGAGGCGGGGCACCCCGAGCCCCCACCTCCCTCCGACTGCCGGAACACGAAAGGGATGGTCTTCATGGACGCGCTCTACACCGCGGTGGCCACGGCCAACGGACGCGACGGCCGGGCCGTGAGCTCCGACGGACAGCTCGACCTGCCGCTGGCCATGCCGCCCGCCCTCGGCGGCAACGGCAAGGGCACCAACCCCGAGCAGCTGTTCGCCGCGGGCTACGCCGCCTGCTTCGCGTCCGCGCTCGGCCTCGTCGGCCGCCAGGCCAAGGTCGACACCAAGGACATCTCCGTCACCGCCGAGGTCGGCATCGGCAAGGACGCGGCGGACGACGGCTTCGGGCTCAAGGTGACGCTGCGCGTCGAGCTGCCGGACGAGCTGGAGAACGAGACCGGCCGCAAGCTGGTCGAGCAGGCGCACCAGGTGTGCCCGTACTCCAAGGCGACGCGGGGCAACATCGAGGTCGAGCTCATCGCCGAGTAACGGGTAACGGGTAACGGGTAACGGGTAACGGATCCTCCGACGGGCGACGCGCCCTGCTCGTACGGACCGAGGCAGGGCGCGCCATGCATGACGGAGGTGTCAGTCGTCCGACGCACACGTCGTCGGCGTGGCGTGTTCCGGATCGAGGGCGTTGACGACCTCATGGAAGGCCAGACCGTCGGTCAGCCCGATGGTCACGTGCTCGGAGATGTCGGTCGCGCACAGGTCCTGGATCACCACGTTCTTGACGTTCGGACCGGACAGGAACTGCGCCCGGTAGGGCGTGGCGACCTCGTCGTACTTGGTCGAGATGACGGTGTAGCGCACTCCGGGGACGGTGTCGCCGCCCTCGTTGAGGCGCCGCAGGAAGTCCGAGCCGACCACCTGGTCCATCAGCCCCGGAGCGCCCTTGGCGATGATGTCGCCGGCTCCGGGGAAGTAGTCCAGCAGCTTCGTCAGCCCGGACAGGGTGGTTCCGTGGTTGGTGGGGGCGATGCCGACCAGGGCGTTCACCTTCGGGGCGCCACCGAGGAACTTGAGGTAGTAGCGGGGCATCATCCCGCCCTGCGAATGCCCGACCATGTCGACCTTGGCGGCGCCGGTGGCGGCGAGCACCCGGTCCACATAGGCGGACAGCTGCTTGGCCGACTGGTCGATCGGCCCCAGGCCGTGGAACAGCGGGACGAGGGGCAGTTGGCCGTAGTCGAGGGAGAAGACGCAGTAACCGCGCTGGACCAGGTAGGGGGCGAAGCCCAGCCAGTTGTCGACGGAGTTGCCGAAGGTGCCGTGCACCAGGACGACGGGGCGGGGGTGTTGGGCCGATGGCTTGCAGGAGTAGTCGTTCCAGCCGCTGCTCACCGCCTCCGACGCGGTGTCCGTGGCGAGCGCGGCGGTGGGGGTGGCCGCGGTCGCCGCGACCGCGAGGGCCAGGGCGGGTAGTAAGGTGCGGGTCTTGGTCTTCCGGATTCGCCGGATACGCCTCCAGGGCAGCATCACATGAACTCCTCGCTGGTGGGGGAGAGAGTCGCGCTGACGGTGCGCTTGCGCTGCGCCTGCGATCCGGATCACAAGAGTGGTGCGCTCACTCGAAATTACGCGCGAGTAGCAAAGCCATCCAGCCATTCGTCAGTGAAGGAACGTTTACACGCTTTTCACGGGACGTCCAGGAATGCGCCGGGTTACGCGAAGTGGGGAAAACCAGTGGGACTGGTGGGACCTGCGGCTTACGCGACGTCGAGAAACTTACGCCACGTCGAGAAACCCGGCGGGCCGGACCGCGGAGACGCCGAAGCGGGCGCGGGCCCGGTCGGCGGCGGCCTCCAGCCGACGTGACTTCTCATCCGCGGGGTCGAACGTCAGCTGGTGGGAGGCGAGTCCGGCGTCCGTCAGCCCCTCGACGCGCAGCGCCACGGACCGCACCCGGGCCCGCTGCAGCCCGAGCGCGTCATGCAGCGCGTACGCGGCGGCGGTCAGCGCCGGGGTGTGGGCGGTCGGCTCGGTCAGGGTGCGGGTGCGGGTGGTCGTGGAGCGGTCGGCGTAACGGACGGTGAGACTGATCGCGGCGGCCACCTGCCCACCCGTCCGCAGTCGGACACCGAGCCCGTCGGCGAGGGTGAGCAGCGCGCGGCGACGGCGGACGGGGTCCAACTCGTCGCGGCGGAAGCGGTGTTCGGCGCCCATCGCACGGGCGGGGGCGTTCGGGGTGACCGGCGCCGGGTCGATACCGCGCGCCCAGGCGTGGACACGGCGCGCGGTCGCCGCGCCGAGGATCCGCTGGAGGGTGGACAGCGGCGCGGCGGCGATCCGCGCGGCGCTGTCCAGCCCGTACGCGCTCAGGGCGCGCGCGGTCGCGGGCCCCACCCCGGGCAGGGCGATGGGCGGCTTACGGGCCAGGAACGCGGCGACGGCGTCCGGATCGCCGGGAACGGTACGGACGGCCCCGGCCGTACGCCCGGACCGACCGCCCCCGGGAGCGCCGGACTCCTGAGCGCCCCGAGCCCCCTGGGCTTCGTGGGCTTCGTGGGCGGCCATGCGCGCGAGCAGGGGGTTGGCGGCGACGCCGACGGTGCAGTCCACGCCGTACCGGGCCAGCGCCCGGACCCGTACGATCTCGGCCAGCCCCGCCGCGTCCCGCCCGAAGTACCGCAGCGCGCCCCGCACATCCGCGAGCGCGGCGTCGGGCGGCAGCGCCTCGACGACGGGCGTCAGCTCGCCGAGCAGGGTGAGCAGCCCCTGGTAGACGTCCTCCCCGGGCGCGGGGTGGAACCGCACGTACAGCACATGCGGCACCTCGCCCGCCCGCTCCGGGCCCACGGCCCGGCCGCCGCCCGGCAGGGCCATGTCCATCAGGCGGGTCGGGAAGGGGTGCTGGTCGGCGGTCATCCCGCGCTCCCCGGGCTGGAGTGCCACAGTTTGCGGCCGGTGGCGGCCTGGTCGCCCGCGGGCCGGAGGTCGGCCCAGGGGTGCATGGCGTAGCCGGTGGGCATCTCGATGCGGCGGCCGGAGTCCGCTTCGGCCGTCTCCGGGCCCGCCCCCGCCAGTTCGGCGGCGACCGCCCCGAGGCCGCCCTCCTTCCTGAGCTGGGCCAGTTCGGCGAGGTTCCACACCGCCGAGCCGACGATGCTGAGGCTGCGCGGGCCGCGCCGCTGGACCACGCCGCGGACGAGCAGCAGCCAGGAGTGGAAGACGGTGTGCGCGCACGCCGCGTGGCTGTCGTCGAAGAAGGCGCAGTCGACCAGCCCCGTACCGTCGTCGAGCGTGGTGAAGATGACCCGGCGCCCGGAGCGGATCGGCGGGGTCTGGGTGGCGGCCTTGGCGCCGGCGACGAGCACGACCTCCCCGTGCGGCGCGTCGCGCAGCCGCTTCGCGGGGATCGCGCCCAGCTCCTCCAGGAAGTCCCGGTGGTCGCCCATCAGATGGCGGGAGACGTCCATACCGAGGATGCCGAGTTCGGCGCCGAGGCGTTCGTCCGCGTCGAGGTCGGGGAGCCCGGCGGGGGCGGCGGGGCCGGTTTCGGCCAGCGGAAGCTGGCCCTCCGCGTTGCGCCGGGCGGCGCCCCGCTGCTGCCGGTGCAGCTCGGCGATCCGCAGCAGCAGATCGCGGCGGCTCGCGCCGAACGCGTCCAACGCGCCGACCTGGGCCAGCCGTTCGGCGACCGGCCGCCCGGGGTGGGCGCGCAGCCACAGGTCCTGGAGCGAGGAGTATGGCTGTCCGGCCGCGATCCGCTCGGTCTCGGCCTCGCTGATGCCGTGGACGTCGCTCAACGCCAGCCGGATACCGGCGTCCGCTTTGCGACGGCTGTCACGCTTATCACGGCTGTCACGCTTATCACGGCTGTCATGCTTATCACGGTCGTGATATTTATTACTTCCGTCACGAGAATCGCCAGACGTCAGTTCGATTCGATAGGTGGCCCCCGACCGGTTCACATCCAGCGGCAGGATCGGCACCCCGCGCCGCCGCGCGTCCGCCAGCAGCAGCCGCTTCGGGTACATCCCGGGGTCATGGGTGAGCAGCCCGGCGTAGAAGGCGGCCGGATGGTGCGCCTTGAGCCAGGCGGACTGATACGTCGGGACCGCGAAGGCGACGGCATGTGCCTTGCAGAAGCCGTACGAGCCGAACGCCTCGACGATCTTCCAGGTGCGCGTCAGCACCTCCGGCGCGTAGCCCCGCTTCTCCGCCTCCGCGTGGAACCAGGCCCGCACCCGCCCCTGCCGCTCGGGGTCGGACAGCGCGCGCCGCGCCTCGTCGGCGAGGTCCCTTTCACATCCGGTCATGATCGACACGATCTTGATGATCTGCTCATGGAAGACCACGACCCCGTATGTCTCGCGCAGCGCGTCCTCCAGGTCCGGATGCGGATAGCGCGGGGGCTTGCGGCCGTGCCGGGCGTCGATGAAGGGCCGGACCATGTCGGCGGCGACCGGACCGGGCCGGAAAAGCGATATGTCGACCACGAGATCGTGGAAGGAGGTGGGCTGCAGCCGACCGAGCAGATCGCGCTGACCGGGCGATTCGATCTGGAAGCAGCCGAGGGTCTCGGTGGAGCGGATCAGGTCGTAGGTGGCCGAATCGCCGGGCCGCACCTGTTCGGGGTCGTCGATGTCCACGACACGCCCGGTGGCCCGCCGGATCTCCGCGACCGCGTGCGCCATCGCGGACTGCATCCGCACCCCGAGGACATCCAGCTTGAGCAGTCCGAGCTCCTCCACGTCGTCCTTGTCGAACTGCGACATGGGGAAGCCCTCGCCGCTGGTCGGCACGATGGGCGTACGGGCCAGCAGCCCGGCGTCCGAGAGCAGCACTCCGCAGGGGTGCATGGCGATGCCACGGGGCAGCCCGTCGAGCGCCTCGACCAGCTCCCAGAACCTGCCGAAACGTTCCTGCTCGACGGTCGCCTCCCGTAGCTCCCGCAGCTCGGGCAGTTCCGCGAGCGCCGCGCGGGCATCGCGGGCGCGGATGTGCGGGAAGGACTTGGCGAGCCGGTCCACCTCGGCCGGGTCCATGCCGAGCGCCGCGCCCACGTCCCGTACGGCGTGGCGCACCCGGTAGGTCTCGGGCATCGAGACGGTCGCGACCCGCTCCGCCCCGAACCGCTCGAAGATCGCGCGATAGACGTCGAGCCGGCGCGCCGACTCCACATCGATGTCGATATCGGGCAGCGCGGCGCGCCGCACCGACAGGAAGCGCTCCATCAGCAGGCCGTTGGCCACGGGGTCGGCATGGGCGATGCCCAGCAGATGGTTGACGAACGATCCGGCGCCGGAGCCCCGGGCGGCCACCCGGATGCCCAGCTCCCGGGTGTCGTCGACGACCTGCGCGACGGTGAGGAAGTACGAGGCGAAGCCGAGCCGTTCGATGGTGCGCAACTCGTCCTCCAGCCGCTCCCAGCGCGCCCGGTCGCGGTCGTACCCCCGCAGCACCATCGCGGCGGCGCAGCGCGACCGCAGCACCCGCTCGGCGCTCCGCCGCCCGGCCCCGACCAGCCGGGGCTCGGGGAAGTGGACGCTGCCCAGGCCGATGTGGTCCTCGGGGTCGACCAGACACCCGGCGGCGGTGCGCCGGGTCTCCTCCAGCAGCCGGTGCGCGGCGTCCCGCCGCATCCCCGCCGCCTCCACGATCCGCTCGGCCGCCTTCGCCATGTCCCGGGGGCCCTTGAGCCAGCGCTCGCCGCTGTCGAGCGCCCCGGGGGTACGCGGGTCGATGGGGACCAGCCGGCGGGCCGAGTCCAGAACGTCGGCGACCGGCCCCTCCCCCGGATCGGCGTAGCGGACGGCGTTGCTCAGCACGGCCGGGACGCCCTGCTCGGCGGCGAAGCCGACGGTACGGGCGGCGAGCCGCAGCGAGCCCGGTCCGGTGCCGGTGCGGCCGTGCCATACGGCCTCCAGCCGCAGCGCGGCGCCGAAGAGTTCACGCCAGGGGGCGATCAGCCGGGCGGCCCGGTCGGGGCGCCCGGCGGCCAGGGCCCGGCCGACGTCGGAGTCCGGGCCGAGCAGCACGGTCAGCGGGGCGAGCGCGCCGGGGTCGCTCACCAGATCGCGCCAGTGCAGCAGGGGCGGGCCAGCGCCGTTCGTCCGGGCGGTTCCGGGGTGGGCGAGCCCCGCGTGGGCGGCGGAGACCAGCCCGCACAGCGCGGCCCACCCGGGCGCGCCGTCCCGGGCGAGGAAGACCGCCCGGGGCGTGGACTCGTCGATGAACGCCCCGCCGCGCACCGGCGTACGGCGTCGGGCGGTGCGCCCCGGCTCCGGGGCCTCCATCCGTACGGCGAGGTCCACCCCGAACAGCGGCCGCACCCCCGCGCGCTCACACGCCCGGGCGAACCGCACCGCTCCGGCGAGGCTGTCGCGGTCGGTCAGCGCGATCGCGTCCATGCCGCGCTCGGCGGCACGCTGCGCCAGCCGCTCCGGGTGCGCGGCCCCGTACCGCATGGAGAACCCGGACGCGGTGTGCAGATGCGTGAAGCCTGGCATCCGCACCTCCCGCTGCTCACACCCCCTGACCGACCCCGCATGTCCCACGCCCCACCATAACCCCATTCTCGAACACGCGTGCGAGTCGGTTTCGATGACACTTCCCTCTCCACCATAAGCACCTAAAACGCCCCTTAATCCCGCGTGTCGCCTTGTGAACGCGGCACACGGAAGCCGGTGGGTCGAATCAGTAGGCGGGCCACCGGCCCGTGCGTATGCTGATCACCATGACGGAGGGATCCCTGCTCGATCTGCTACGGGAGCAGCGCACCGGCGCGCTCGTCACCCTCAAGCGGGACGGACGGCCACAGCTGTCCAATGTCGCCTTCACCCATGACCCCGCGACGCGCCTCATCCGGATCTCCGTCACCGACGACCGCGCCAAGACCCGCAATCTGCGCCGCGATCCGCGCGCGAGCTTCTACGTCACCAGCGGGGACCACTACTCCTATCTAGTGGCCGAGGGCGATGCCGAGCTGACGCCGGTCGCCGCCGATCCCCATGACGCCACCGCCGATGAGCTGGTGGAGGTCTACCGCGCGATCCAGGGCGAGCATCCGGACTGGGAGGAGTTCCGCGCGGCGATGGTGGCCGAGCGGCGATGGTGGCCGAGCGGCGACTGGTGGTGCGGCTGCGCGCGGAGCGCGGCTACGGCTGGGGGAGCCGGACCGGACCTCTGAGCGGAGAGTTGCCCCAGGGCGACTAAGCGCTCCGCGGGAAGTGGCGCGAGGTGCGGTCGTTCATCCGCGGCCGCGTCGTGGCTGGTCGCGCAGTTCCCCGCGCCCCTTCGGGGCGCAACCGAACCGCACCGGACTTCAGCGAGGCCGCTTAGGACCCCCGGGGCGAGCCGCGGATTCCGGGGTCCGACCCCACTCCGCCGGTCGGCTTGCCCTGGCAGGTTCTCGCCCTAGCGTGGTACGCGACAGCCCTCACCCCAGAGGCATCACGAACATCACTCGATCTCGCTCACCTGAGCGCTCTTGAATCGATTTGAGCACCTCGGCGCCTCGCTGAGCACGCCATCCGCAGGAGCGCGAGACGGCGGACGGGGTCCCTCGAGGGGCGCAATGCGCGCGGCACCGCGCACCCGGTCGCCACGCGGCGTTCCGCGCCCGGACATCCACCGCACGCGACAATAAGCCACCGAACGACTACTTGTAGCGACCGGAAGTGCTCGATCGACGTGCGTTCCTGACGCGCACCGCGTAGAACTCCGTCCGGTATCTGCAACGACGAGCAAGGGAGTGTTCGAAATGCGGAAGACTACTGGGGCGATCGGGCTGGGAGCCGCACTGGCCGTGAGCGCCGTGCTGGGGATCGGCACGAGCGGCGCGGCACACGCCGCGCCCGCCAAGCCGCAGAGCCTGTATCCGCCGTCCGCGCTGGTCCTGACCGTCGGCTGGGGGGCCGACGCGGCCACGACCGAGGTCCAGCGGGCGGTGACTCTGAGCTGTCGCCCCACCCCCACCGGTACCCACCCGGCCCCCGCTCAGGCATGCGCCGAACTCCGCTCCGTGGGCGGCATGTTCGGTCAGCTGCGGACCGGGGCGGAGTCCGGCCGGGTGTGCACCAAGGAATGGCACCCCATCACCGTCACCGCCGAGGGGATCTGGGACGGCCGCCGGGTGTCGTACGAGCACACCTTCGCGAACAACTGCTTCAAGAGCGCGGCCCCGACCCTGGTCTTCGAGTTCTGATGAACTGACCGGAAAGGGGAAGGCCCCCGGACGCCGTCCACGGGTGTCCGGGGGCCTGCTTTCGTTCACACGGGAGCGGATCGCCGGAGCGAAACGCTCACCAGGTGAGCCGGGTCAGGCAGGTCAGCCAGATCAGCCGATCTCGGCGCCGAACGCCTGCAGCGCCTCCGGCACCGGCTGGAAGAAGGTCTCGCCGCCCGAGGAGCAGTCACCGCTGCCACCGGAGGTCAGACCCAGCGCCGTGTCGCCCGCGAAGAGCGCGCCGCCGCTGTCGCCGGGCTCGGCGCAGACGTTGGTCTGGATCAGCCCTTCGACCGACCCTTCCTGGTAGTTGACGGTCGCGTTGAGGCCGGTGACCTCGCCGTCGTGCACCTGGGTGGTGGAGCCGCTGCGGGTCACCTTCTGACCGACGGTGGCGTCACCGGCCTTGGCGATCGCCTGGGTGCTGCCGTTGTAGAGGTCGACCGCGCTCGGGTGGTCGGTGTCCTTGGTGTACTTGACCAGGCCGTAGTCGTTGCCGGGGAACTCGCTGCCCTCGTTGGTCCCGATCTCCTCGCCGCTCTGCGAGTCCGACCAGCTGCTGATGGCCTCGGTGCAGTGACCGGCGGTCAGGAAGTACGGCTGGCCGCCCTTGACGACGTTGAACCCGAGCGAGCAGCGCCCACCGTCGCCCCAGATGGCATCGCCACCAGCGATGAAGGTGGAGAACTTCCCGGCCGAGCGCTTCACCTCGACCTTGTCGCCGAGCGCGTCGGCGACCTTGTTGAGGGTGGCCATCCGGGTGCCCTTGACGGAGCTGTCCGCGGTGACGACGACCTTGTTGCTTCTGGGGTCCACCGACCACGAGGTGCCGGGGATGGTGGCCTTCTGCTTCAGCGTCTGACGCGCGCTGCTCAGCTCGGCCAGGGTGTTCGTGACCACCTTGGCCTCGGCCCCGGCCTCCCGGACCTTGTCCACGACGCCCTTGTTGACCACGTTGACGACGAGCTTCTTGGCCTTGGCGTCGTAGTACGAACCCGCCGTGTCGCTCTTGAGCGAGGAGGTGAGCGTACCGGCGAGCTTTCCTGCGGCGCCGACCGAGAGGGTGTCGGGCTGGGGCTCACCGGGGGCGGCGTTGGCGCTCTGCAGGGTGATGCCCGTGGCGACCAGGGCCGCTATGCCGGCTCCGGCAATGACGACACGACGCTTGGGTATGCGGCGGTGCTTCAACTCTCTGCCTTCCAGTGGGGGGTTGGGCCCATCGGCAGTGGGGTGCCAGGGCCCGGAGGGCGTAACGGCATAGCGCTTCTCCCCACCCGGGGGCGCGTCCATGCCAAATTGCGCCGCCGAGTATTCCCATCACCACCGGGCACGCACAAGGGCGCGTTCACGTCATGGGTGTGAAATTTACACTGCGGACTCATGTCCGGACATGGCGGTGCCCGCACACCTTCGAGGTGTACGGGCACCGAATCAGCTCTCCGGACGAGCCGTCAAACCGGGCGGATCACCGCAGGGAAACCCCTCGCGGGATTCCCCGCCGAACGTCACCTCCCACGGCTCATCGCTCGACCGAATGCGGCTCCGGCTCGCGCTCGGTGAGCGTCGGCATCGCCTGCCGAGCGGGCTGGGCCGGCTGCGTCGGCCGCGCGGGCGCGGCCTCCCGCTCCGGCGCGGCGGCCGGAGCGCCGCCCTCCGTCCGGGCCGCCGCCGGGATCTCCTGCTGGCCCTTCTCCAGGAAGCGCAGCAGCTCGACCGGGATGGGCAGCACCAGCGTGGAGTTCTTCTCGGCGGCGACCGCCATCACCGTCTGCAGCAGCCGCAGCTGGAGCGCCGAGGGGGTGTCGGCCATCTGGGAAGCGGCCTCGGCCAGCTTCTTCGACGCCTGCAGCTCCGCGTCCGCGTTGATCACCCGGGCGCGGCGCTCCCGGTCGGCCTCCGCCTGGCGGGCCATCGACCGCTTCATGGTCTCCGGCAGCGACACATCCTTGATCTCCACCCGGTCGATATGGACGCCCCATCCGACGGCCGGGCTGTCGATCATGAGCTCCAGGCCCTGGTTGAGCTTCTCCCGGTTGGAGAGCAGATCGTCCAGATCGCTCTTCCCGATGATCGACCGCAGCGAGGTCTGGGCCATCTGGGAGACGGCGAAGCGGTAGTCCTCCACCGCGACCAGCGCCTCGGCCGCGTCCACGACCTTGAAGTAGACGACGGCGTCGACCCGCACGGTCACATTGTCCCGGGTGATGCCCTCCTGGGCGGGGACGGGCATCGTCACGATCTGCATATTGACCTTCTGGAGCCGGTCGACGAACGGAGCGATCATGGTGAACCCCGGCCCCCGGATATCCGAACGGAGCCTCCCGAGCCGGAAGACCACCCCCCGCTCGTACTGCTTGACCACCCGGGCCGCGGCCAGCACGCCCAGGGCGCCGAGGCAAGCCAGTACCACTATCAATGTCACGAGCGCATCGACCATCACGGCCACCTGCCGTCCGTATCGCGAACAATGCCCCTCGTGGGGTACTGATGTCCACGATAGTCCGCCCGCCGAACAGTGGGGAGGGCTGTGGAAAACCCCCGTCGGGCCGCCCGGAGAGGCGTTCCCCACCGATGCGGAGAGCCCCCGTCCGGCGGTACGGACGGGGGCTCTCGGTCAGCCTGGTGCGGAGCTGATCGGCTTCAGGAACGGCGCCGATCAGTAGACGCTCACGCCGTACGCGTTCAGCGCCTCGACGACCGGCTGGAAGAACGTGGTGCCACCGGAGGTGCAGTTGCCGCTGCCGCCGGAGGTGAGGCCGAGGGCGGTGGAGCCGGCGTAGAGCGGGCCGCCGCTGTCGCCGGGCTCGGCGCAGACCGTGGTCTGGATCATGCCGTAGACGATGTCGCCGCTGCCGTAGTTGACCGTGGCGTTCAGCGCGGTGACCCGGCCGCTGTGGACGCCGGTGGTGGAGCCGCGCCGGGTGACCGTCTGGCCCACGGTCGGGTTGGCGGCCGAGGTGATGTCCTGGCTGCCGACGGTGCCCTCGGGGCTGACCGAGCCGCTGTACCGGACCAGACCGTAGTCGTTGGTCGGGAAGCTGGAGCCGGACGTCGGGCCGATGGTGGTGGTGTGGCCGGAGTTCGACCACCAGGTGCCGGCGCCGTCGGTGCAGTGACCGGCGGTGACGAAGTAGTTCGCCCCACTGCTGTTGCGCACGTTGAAGCCGAGGGAGCAGCGCCAGCTACTCGCGTAGATCGCGTCGCCGCCCGAGATCAGCTTCTGAATCTTGCCGGAGGTCCGCTTGACCTCGATCGCGTCGGCGTTCGAGCCCGCGGTGTTCTTGATCTTGGCTATCTCGCCCTGGGACACCGTGCTGTCGGCGGTGACCACGAGCTTGTTGGTCCCCTTCTCGACATACCAGGCGGTGCCCGCGACATCGGCCTCGAGGACGGCGCTGCTCGCCGACTTGGCCTCGGCCGCGCTGAAGGTGCGGGCGCCGTCGCTGCCGGCGTAGGCGGCGGGGGCGGCGAGCGCCGTTCCGGCCACCAGGGCGGAGGTCGCGGCGACCAGGGCTATACGTCTCGCCTGCTTGCTGTGGGGGGCGTTGCGCTTGATCCTCAACTCTTCCTCCGAGGGAATCGGGGGTCCGCTTGGGTGGGCAGGCCCGTGAGGCGCAGTCAACGAGCACGCCGATATGACCGATTCGGCGTGCCCCTGACAAGCGCTTCCGGAAGTATTCGTGGCTCCGGGCGCAGCGCGCAAGAGGACAATTCGGAACAGCCGTCGGGCACACGCCACATAGCCCCGGCGGGTTCAGGCCGCCGGGGCTTGTGCTCCCATCCCCTTGGGTATCCGGTGAGACGGACGCGCGGGCGATCGGGTTCCGTTATGGCACGGACGTATCGCGTCCCGGCGCCCGGGCCGCCGCGCCGCCGCTCAGCCCCGCTCCCCCGGATGCGGAAGTCCCAGGTGGTCCCGGAGTGTCGGACCGGTGTACGCGGTGCGGAACACCCCGCGCTCCTGGAGCAGCGGCACCACCCGGTCCACGAAGTCATCGAGCCCGCCGGGGGTCAGATGGGGTACGAGGATGAACCCGTCGGCGGCGTCGGCGGCCACGAATTCCGCCAACTCCGCCGCGACCGCCTCCGGGGTGCCGATGAACGACTGACGCCCGGTCGCCTCGATGACGGTCTGCCGGATGGACAGCCCTTTCTCCTCCGACAGCGCCCGCCACTTGGCGGCGACGGCCAGCGGATCGCCGTGCCGGACCCGGCCCTGGGCCAGCTGGGATTCGGGGTCGGGGTCGATGTCCGGAAGCGGTCCGTCCGGGTCGTAGCCGGACAGGTCCACACCCCAGATCTGCTCCAGGGTGAGGATCGCGGTCTGCGGCGAGACCTGCTGCCGCCGGATCTCGGCGGCCTTCTCCCGGGCGTCGGCCGGGGTGTCACCGAGCACCAGGGTCACCCCGGGCATGATCTTCAGCTCCCCGGGGGTGCGTCCGTACCGTGCGAGCCGCCGCTTGACGTCGGCGTAGAAGGCGCGCCCGGCCTCCAGTGAGCCGTGCCGGGTGAAGATGATGTCGGCGGTGGAGGCGGCGAACTCCCGGCCCTCGTCGGAGTCCCCGGCCTGGATCACCACCGGATGGCCCTGCGGCGAGCGTGGCACGCCGAACTCGCCGTCGATGGTGAAGTGCCGGCCGGTGTGGACGAACGGGCGCGGTGTGCCGTCCGGCGTCCAGGAGTCCCACAGCTCACGGGCGGCGGCGACGAACTCGGCGGCCCGGGTGTAGCGGTCGGCCCGGTCCAGGAAGCCGCCGCGCCGGAAATTCTCGCCGGTGAAGGCGTCGGAGGAGGTCACCACGTTCCAGGCGGCGCGGCCCCCGCTGAGATGGTCCAGTGAGGCGAACCGGCGGGCCAGTTCGTACGGTTCGTTGAACGTGGCGTTGACGGTGGCGGCCAGCCCCAGCCGTTCGGTGACGGCGGCCAGCGCGTTGAGCACGGTGATCGACTCGGGCCTGCCGACCACGTCGAGGTCGTGGATCCGGCCGTTGTGCTCGCGCAGCCGCAGCCCCTCGGCGAGGAAGAAGAAGTCGAACAGCCCCCGCTCGGCGGTGCGCGCGAGGTGTTCGAAGGAGGAGAAGTCGATCTGGCTCCTGGAGCGGGGATCAGTCCAGACAGTGGTGTTGTTGACGCCGGGGAAGTGGGCCGCGAGATGCATCTGCTTGGGCCGCGAGGTCATCGGGCGGCCTCCCGCTCCAGGGCGTAGCGGTTGGCCGGGCGGGAGAGCCCCAGGTGGTCGCGGAGTGTCGCACCGGGGTAGAAGGTGCGGAACAGCCCCCGGTGCTGGAGCAGCGCCACGCTGCCGTTGACGAAACGTTCCAGGTCATGGCGTGGGTCGACGGGGATGATGTGGAAGCCGTCCACGGCGTCGGCGGTGTGCCAGCCGGTGATCAGCTCGGCGAGCTCCACCGGTCCCCCGTGGTACAGCGGAGGTCCGCCGGGCGTGTCGGTCAGCGGGACCGGTGCGTCGCCCGTGGCCGGGGAGCTCCCGGGCGCGCCCTCCCCATCGGCCAGGTCCACGGCGACGGCGGCGAGCACCGTGAGCGCGCCGGGCTCCCGGCCGTGCGCCACCGCACGCCGCCGCAGCTCGTCGCGGATACGGCCCGCCTCCTCCGGGGAGGTGGCGCGGATGTACACCACATCGGCGTGTCGGGCCGCGGTCTGCCAGGTCACCGGGTCGGTCGCGGCGATGGCCAGCACCGGGTGGCCCTGCGGGGGCCGGGGCACGATGGCCGGGCCGCGCACCGTGAAATGGGCGCCCTCGAAGTCCACGTAGTGCAGCTTGTCGCGGTCGACGAAGCGGCCGGTGGCGGTGTCGCGGATCTCGGCGTCGTCCTCCCAGCTGTCCCACAGCCGGGCCACCACATCGGCCACCTCCCCCGCCTCGGCCCACAGCTCCCCGGCGGGGGCGGCGGGGCGGCGGCCCACCAGCCGCGCCTCCGCCTCCGTCGTCGACACCTCGACCCGCCAGCCCGCCCGGCCGCGGCTCACCCAGTCCAAGGTGGCCACGGACGAGGAGACATGGAACGGCTCGGTGTGGGTGGTGGTGACCGTCGGCACCAGGCCGATCCGCCCGGTGGCGGGCGCGACACGCGCGAGGACGGCGAGCGCGTCGAACCTGCCCCGACCCGGCCCCGGAGGGCCGAGGCTGTCGTCCAGGGTGATGAAGTCGAGCACGCCGTCCTCGGCGAGTCGGGCGAGCTCCACGTAGTACGGCGCCTGGTACTGCCCGTCGCCGTCGAGGGCGTCGATGGCGGCGGCCAGATGCAGGGTGCCGGTCGGTACGGCCATGGTCGGGGCCTTCCTCGTTCTTCGGGGGGTCAGCGGGTCACGGCTTGGGCAGACCCGGCGGGTTGATCTCGGACTTCTTCACCGCCTCGCTGGAGAGCCCCCACCGCTTCAGGACCTTGGCGTACGAACCGTCCTGGATCACGTGGTCCAGGGCCGCGGCATAGGCGTCGACCAGCCCGCTGCCCTTCTTGGTGGTGGCCGCGATCTTGCCCTGCACCTGGTCGCCACCGCCCGAGAACCGGCCGATGATCTGGGTCTGACCGGCCGAGGCGACGTGGTAGGCGGAGGTGGGGTTCGGGCCGAAGTAGGCGTCGATACGGCCGGACTGGAGGGCGAGGTAGTAGTCGGTGTCCTTCTGGAAGTACTTGATGTCCACGGGCTTGCGGCCCGCCCTCTCGTTCTGCTTGCTCCAGTCGACCAGGATCTTCTCCTGGTTGGTGCCGGAGGCGACCGAGACGGTCTTGCCCGCCACGTCCTTCGGCCCCTTGACCCGCCAGGAGGTGCCCTTCTTGGCCTCGAAGGCGAGGTCGTCCAGCCGGTAGGTGGCGAAGTCGTACTTCTCCTTGCGCTCCTCGGTGACCGTCACATTGGAGAACACGCCGTCGAACTTGGAGCTGTCCAGGCCGACGAAGAGGTTCTCCCAGGAGACCGGCTGGAAGTCGACCTTGAGCCCGAGGGTGTCGGCCACCAGCGTGGCGATGTCGAGCTCGGAGCCGATCCGGGTCTTGTCGTCGGTCGCGTAGAAGCCGAGCGGGGCGGAGGCGTCGGCGCTGCCGCCGATGCGCAGGGTGCCGCGCTCCCGGATCGCGGCCGGGACCTTCGCCGCGATCGAGTCGACCTTCTTCCCTCTGACGCGGTGCTGGTCAGGGCTGATGTTGATGGCGTTCTTCGAGCCCTTGGAACCCACCGTCTCCTGGGCATCGCCGTCGCCGCAGCCGCCGAGCAGGGCGGAGGCGGTGAGCGCGGCGACGGCGGTGACGAGGGTGCGGCGGGTCTTCACGGGGGTGCTCCTTGCGTAGGTGAACATCGGTGGTCTGGTGGTGACCTGTGATCTGGTGGACATCGGTGATCTGGTGGACATCGGCGGGCTCGTGAACATCGGTGATCTCGTGAACATCGGCGGGGTCGTGAACATCGGTGGCCTCAGAGGACCTTGGAGAGGAACGCCTTGGTGCGCTCGTGGCGCGGGGCGTCGAGCACCTCGGCGGGCGTGCCCCGCTCGACGATCCGGCCGCCGTCCATGAAGACGACGGTGTCGGCGACCTCCCGCGCGAAGCCGATCTCATGGGTGACGACGATCATCGTGGTGCCCTGATGGGCCAGGTCCTTGATGACGTCGAGGACCTCGCCGACCAGTTCGGGGTCCAGGGCGGAGGTCGGCTCGTCGAAGAGCAGCAGCTCGGGCTCCAGGGCGAGGGCGCGGGCGATCGCCACCCGCTGCTGCTGTCCGCCGGAGAGCTGCCGGGGGTACGCGGCCGCCTTGTCGGCCAGACCGACCCGGTCGAGCAGCGCCTCGGCCGCGCGCACCGCCTCCTTCCTGGGGCGGCGCAACGCCGAGACCGGTGCCTCGACAATGTTCTCCAGCACCGTCAGATGCGGGAAGAGGTTGAAGTTCTGGAAGACGAAGCCGATCCGGGTGCGCTGCCTGAGGATCTCTCGTTCGCGCAGCTCGTAGAGGCGGTCGCCCTGACGGCGGTAGCCGACCAGCGAGCCGCCGACGCTGATCCAGCCGCTGTCCACCTTCTCCAGGTGGTTGATGGCGCGCAGCAGGGTGGACTTGCCGGAGCCGGAGGGGCCGAGGACGACGGCCACTTCCCCGGAGCGCACCTCCAGGTCGATGCCGCGCAGCACCTGGAGCGACCCGAAACTCTTGTGGACGGAGCGGATGTCCACCATGGCGGTCATCGGGTGGCTCCCCGCGAGAAGTGGCGCTCGACGTAGTACTGCGCGACCGAGAGCACGGTGGTCAGGATGATGTACCAGACGGTCGCGACCATCAACAGCGGCACGACCCGGCCGTTGCGTCCGTAGATGACCTGCACCTGGTAGAAGAGCTCGCCGATCGCCATGACGGAGACGATCGAGGTGCCCTTGAAGAGCGAGATGACCTCGTTGGCGGCGTTCGGCAGGATCGACCGCATCGCCTGCGGGAGCACGATCCGGCGCAGCTGTCGCAGCCGGGGGATGCCGAGCGCGGCCGCCGCCTCCAACTGTCCGCCGTCCACGGCGAGGACGCCGCCGCGCACGATCTCCGCCGCGTAGGCCGCCTGGTGGAGGGCGAGTCCGAGCACCGCCGCGCTCATCGCCCCGACCAGACCGGCGGTGTCGAAGGAGAAGAAGCCGGGGCCGAAGGGGATGCCGAAGTCCAGCCGCTTGTAGAGATAGGTGAGGTTGAACCAGAACAGCAGCTGGACGATGAGCGGGATGGAGCGGAACGCCCAGATGTAGGTGAAGGCGACCGACTTCAGGAAGGGGCTGTGGGACAGCCGCATGAAGGCGAGGACGATGCCGAGGGCGAAGCCGAGCGCGGTGCCGTAGAAGGTGAGCTGGATGGTGATCCAGACGGCCTTGAGGATGGTCCGGGTGGTGAAGAAGTCGGCGAAGACGTCCCACTCCCAGCCGGGGTTGGTGATCAGGCCGTGGGCGAACTGGGCCACCAGGACGGCGGTGACGACGACGGCGGCCCAGCGCCAGGGGTGGCGTACCGGGACGACCTTGAGGGCGGAGTAGTCCTCGCGTTCGGCGCCGCTTGCGGCGGCCTTGCCGACGGGTGGATCGGAGGTCAGGGACATGGAGGGTCCTTCGGAGGGAGAGCTGGGGGTTGTGCGGGGGAGGGTTTCCAGGGGGACTCAGTCGGCCGGGCCCCAGGCGGTGAAGCTCAAGCGACGAAGCTCAAACGGTGAGGCTCAGGCGGCGAACCTCAGGCGGTAAGGGTCAAGCCGTGAGGCTCAAGCCATGAGGCTCAGGCAGTGGCCGTGGCCGGACAGGACAGCTCGCGCAGACAGCGCAGCAGGGCGCGCGCGGTGGCGTCGTTCTGCCGGAACGCGGGCGCGTTGGTGCGGGGCCTGGCGAAGGCGCCCGAGGCGCGGGCGTCGGTGTGCGGGCCGAGCGCGAAGCGGCGCGGATGCGGACGGCCGGCCCGGTCCAGGATCCGGGCGTCGGCGGGGCTGACGGCGAGCAGTCCGGCCGGGGTGGCGGCGGCGCCGTCGCGGTGCAGGGAGCGCAGCAGGGTGTCGCGGGAGCGGTCCACGGTCGGCTCCGGCAGCCGGGCCTCGACCAGCGCGCGGGCCTCGACGGCATGGCCGGGCACACTGGCGGAGCTCGCCCGGAACACCCCGCGCACCGGATCGGCGGTCACGGTCGTCTCGGCGCCGAGGAAGCGGACCACTCCGGCGCGGGAGAGCGCGAGCAGCTGCTCCAGCCGTGGCCCCGGCGGGCCGGAGGCGAGGAAGCTGAAGAAGCCGTGCCACCAGCCGCCGATGTCGCCGAGCCGGATCAGCTGGCCGTAGACGGAGAGCAGGGCGAGGAAGACGGCCAGGTCGGGGCTGTGCGCGGGGTCGTGGCGGCGGGCGAGGTCGGCCTCGACATGGCCGCGCAGCGCCTGCTGCAGGGCCTCGTGGTCGCCGAACCGCAGCCCGGCCAGGGGGTGGTCGAGGGCGTCCAGGTCAAGCCGGTCGGCCGGGTCGGGGACGGCCGCGGCGACCAGGACGTCCAGGTCGGGGCCGCCGGGCGGGCAGGCGGCGTACTTCTCCTCGAACGCGGGCCACTCCCCGGCCACGCGCTCCGGATGGGCGGTGAACAGCCGGTGGTAGTGGGCGAACCCCAGCTCCTTGGCGATCAGCGGCCAGACGTCACGCCGGAAGTCCGGCCGCCCGGGGCGGGAGAGCAACGCATCGACCTCGGCGGGGCCGAAGAAGCGCGGCACCGGGGGCCGCTCACCGCTCAGCGAGTAGCCGATCTTGGCGTGGTACGGCACGCCGCGCCGCGAACCGGCGTACAGCACGGGCTCGCGGCCGGAGGGCCGGTAGACCAACTCGCCGCCCGGGCCGCGCTCATAGCGTCCGCCGCGTCCCTCGGTGAGCAGCACCATCAGATCGACGAAGGCGAGGCCGAGCCCGCGTACGATCACCGGCTCGCCGGGGCGCAGCGCGCTCATATCGCTGTCGGCGGTGAACTCCGGTGGGAGATGGACCAGTTGGTGCTCGGCGGCGAACGCGGTGAGCGCTCGCTGCTCGGCGTCGGGTTCGGCGTCGAGGTGGCCGAGGGCGAGGACCACGGCGTCGGCGGTGAGCGGCACGGTCCGCCCCTCCAGCCACACCTGCTGCCGTCCGTCGCGCGGCCCGCTGACGCGTACGGCCCGGTCCCGGTGCTCATGGACGGTGGTGCCGGGCGGCAGATCGGCCACCGAGCGCTCGTACACCCAGCGCAGATAGGCGCTCTGGAGCCGTCTGGTGGCGAAGCTCTGCCCGGTCAGGGCGGCGGCCTCGGCGGCGAGTTCGGGCGGCAGGGCGTGCTGCGGCTCCCCTCCGCGGCCCTCACGGCCCTCATGGGCCTCGCGGAACTCACGGACCTCGCGGGCCCATTCGGCGAGGGAGGGGCCGGGGCGTATCGGGCCCTCGCGCTCCACCGACTCGTCGGTGAACATGGTGACGTCCTCGGCCATGGAGTTCATCCACAGCAGCGGGGACTGGTCGGGGCGCCAGATGCGGCCGCCCCCGGGCGGATGCGGATCTACCAGGTGCAGCTCGAACGGGACGCCATCGCCGTACAGCTCGGGGGCGTTGGCGGCGAGACGCTCGATCAGACCGGTGGCACGCGGGCCCGCGCCGACGATGACGACCGTGGCGGGTGGGACGACCGTGGCGGGTGATCGGAAGGGGTGGTCCGGATGCGCGGGATGGTCCGGGTTCGCGGACATGCGGAGGCTCCGTGAGTTCTGAAGTGAACACACGCATGGCCTTCACACACGCCGAGCCCCTCAGCTCGACAACGGCCGGGCCCCTCAGCCCGGCATGCGAGCCTCTCGGCCCGGCATGGACCCGAGGTTAAGACGACCCCACGGTGCGCTGTCAAGACTGTCCGAACTGTGAGCAGCGCGTCTCACCGCGGTTGACGAGGAAGCGGAAGGCTGCTCCACTTGTCCCATGGACTCACGGCAGCGACTGGTCACACGCGACCACATCGACTTCGGTCGGGTGTGGTCGTCGTCCTGTTCGGGCTGACCGCCCGCCTCCGCTGCCATAGGGGGACTCCCTTCCCCAGCGCCTCGAGGCTTCGCCCGCGCCCGCCGGATTCCCTCCCCGGTGTGGCCGCAGCACATCCGCGTCGTCACGCGCGTTCGGCCTTCCCACACACGTCAGTGCCCCACCCCTCCCCTCAACCCGTCTTTCGGCTACGGGGGTGTCCGGCGGTTCTTTCCCCTCCCCGCCCCTTCCCGCAACCATGGGCTCCGCCCCTGGACCCCCGGGGGCCGGGGCCAAGCCCTGCCACGCGGCGAAGTCGCATACCGATGCCACGGAGCGGAAAGGTGCGAAGCCCCCGGCCCAGGGCCTGGAGCAAAGCCCCCCACCCGGAGCCTGGAGCAAAGCCCCGGCCAGGAGACTGGGGCGAAGCCCCCGACCGGGGACCGGGGCAGAGCTCCGGCCCGGGGACTGGGGCGAAGCCCCCCACCCGGAGCCTGGAGCAAAGCCCCCGACCGGGGACTGGGGCAAAGCCCCCACCCGGAGCCTGGAGCAAAGCCCCCGACCGGAGCCTGGAGCAAAGCCCCCACCCGGGGTCTGGAGCAAAGCCCCCCACACGGAGCCTGGAGCAAAGCCCCCCACCCGGGGTCTGGGGCGGAGCCTGGAGCAAAGGCCCCCACCCGGGGTCTGGGGCGGAGCCCCGGCCCGGGGTCTGGGGCGGAGCCCCGGTTTCGGGAAGGGGCGGGGAGGGGAACAGCCCGCCGCAGGCGGCACGGTCCGCCGACCCCTGGCGGCTAGCAGTCGCAGCCGCAGTCACACCCATCACAGCAGTCACAGCTGCAGCAGTCGCCGCAGTTACCGCAGCAGTCACAACAGTCGCAGCAGTCATCGCACTTATGGCACAGGCCCTCACGCGGCTGCCCGGTCCACGGGTCGTGGTACGGGTCGCGGCAGCACACCTGGCAGGTGCAGCAGAGCCCGGTCCACACCAGACAGCCCGCGATCAGCCCCCGCCGGCGGCCGTGCGGCGGCTCCGGGGGCGGGGGCGCGCCGCCGGGGCCGCCCGGGTTGATCCACGGCGACTGCGGCGGCCCGTAGGAGGACTCCGGGGCGCCCGGAGTGCCCGCGCCCCGGCCGCCGGTGTGCGCACAGCCGGTGGTGCCGAAGGCGCGGTCGACCGCGCGCCCCAGCTCATGGACCAGCAGTACGTGGGCGAGCCGCCCGGAGCCCTTGTCCGCGAATTCGGTGTCCTTGAGCGCCAGCCGCACCCCGTGCACCGCGTCGTCACACAGCCTGCGGACCTCCGCGAGGTCGGCCCCGGTGGCCGCGATCGGGTTCCAGGCGCCCGTCTCGGCGTCCTCGGCCAGGTCCTCCACCGCGTCCAGCAGATGCGCCAGCCGCCCGAAGAGCCGGCCCGCCTCCTCCAGCGGGGCCCGGTTGCCGGGCCGCCCGGCCAGGACGGCGGTGTGCCCGAAGGCCGCGGCGGTCGCGGTCTCGGTGGGCTCGGTGACGGTCAGCAGGGAGGTGCCGGGGCCCGCCAGGGACTCCAGTTCCTCCTGCCGGCCGACCGCGTCGAGCAGCAGCGCGGTGTCGAAGCCGAGCGCGGCGCCGCTGCGCTCCCCCGCCCGGTCCCACCGCCCGGCCACCCGGCGGGCGGCCGCGGCGACCGGCCGCCGGGCCAACGCCCCGTCGCCGTCCGCCACATGGTCGCGTACCTTCGCCGAGGCCAGCACCAGCGAGACGGTGGCCGCGAGACGCGCCCCCTCGCCCTGGGCGACCGACGCCGTCCGCATCCCGCGCAGCGGACAGGGCCCGGCGGTCCGCCGCCAGCCCTCCGACCGCCCGGCCTGGGCCTCCACCAGCACCGATATCACCAGGCCGTCGTAATTGGTGGCGACGCGGGCGAACTGCCCGTGGTCACCCCTCAACGCGAGGCACAGCCCGCACAAATGCGCCATCCACTCAGTGCGCAGGTTTTCCGACAGCCGATGCCGACAAGGCCGGATAATGCCAAACACCACGATCCCCGTTCACCCGTACGTCCCCGACGTCACCCGTCCGGCAGCGGCGGAGTCTACCCACCACTCCGTCAGCCTTCGTAAGCAGGTGGAACTCTGATATGGCGCCAGCCGTTGTGCACCAGTAACGTCACGAATCCCCTGTGCGGCCGCAATCCACGTGGCAGACCATCCGCATCATGGACGACCATAGAGGGGCGGACGGTACACACCATCAGGGAGAGGAGGCGTCCATGGGATCGGTACGCAAGGCAAGTGCCTGGCTTGGCCTCGTCGACGACAGCGATGACGAGCGCTACTACGACGACGACTACGCCGAGGGGTCCGAGCCCGGCGGCTCCTGGATGACCGACCCGCGAGCGCGGGTGGCCGACGAGACCGCGCGGGACCAGGGCACCCGGATCGCCACGGTCACCCCGGACGGATTCCGGGACGCCCGCGGCATCGGCGAGCTGTTCCGGGAGGGCGTACCGGTCATCGTGAACCTCACGACGATGGAGTCCGCCGACGCCAAGCGCGTGGTGGATTTCATGGCCGGGCTGATCTTCGGGCTGCGGGGCTCGATCGACCGGGTGGCCAACCGCGTCTTCCTCCTCACCCCGGCCGACTTCCAGATCGTCAGCGGACAGTCCGGCCACGCCACGGGCTTTTTCAACCAGAGCTAGCCCCGGGGCCGCTCACCGGAAGGCGTCGATTCCGGTGAGCGCCTTGCCCAGCACCAGTTGGTGCATTTCGACGGTGCCCTCATAGGTGAGCACGGACTCCAGATTCGTGGCGTGCCGCATCACCGGATACTCCAGCGAGATCCCGTTGGCGCCCAGAATCGTCCGGGCCGTACGGCAGATCTCGATCGCCTCCCGCACATTGTTCAGCTTGCCGAAGCTGATCTGCTCGGGGCGGAGCCGCCCCGCCTCCAAGCGCCGCCCCAGATGGTGGGCGAGCAGCACCCCCTTGTGGAGCTCCAGCGCCATATCGGCCAGCTTGGCCTGGGTGAGCTGGAAGCCGCCGATCGGCCGGCCGAACTGCTCCCGCTCCCGCGCGTAGTCCAGCGCCGACTCGAACGCGGAGCGGGCCGCGCCCATCGATCCCCAGATGATGCCGTAGCGGGCGTGGCTCAGACAGCTCAGCGGCCCGCGCAGTCCGGTGACCTCGGGCAGCACCGCGTCGGCGGGCAGCCGCACCTCGTCCAGGACCAGCTCGCTGGTGACCGACGCGCGCAGCGACCACTTGTGCTTGATGTCGGGGGCCGAGAAGCCGGGCGCGTCGGTGGGGACGACGAAGCCGCGGATGCCCTCGTCGGTGCGGGCCCACACCACGGCGACGCCGGCCACCGAGCCATTGGTGATCCACATCTTGCGGCCGGTGAGCACCCAGTCCGAGCCGTCCCGCTTGGCGTAGGTGCGCATTCCCGCCGGATCGGAGCCGTGGTCGGGCTCGGTCAGCCCGAAGCAGCCGATGACCTCACCGGCGGCCATCCGGGGCAGCCACCGCTCCTTCTGCTCCTCGGAGCCGAAGCGGTGGATGGCGTACATGGACAGGGAGCCCTGCACCGACATCAGGGAGCGGATCCCGGAGTCGGCGGCCTCCAGCTCCAGACAGGCCAGACCGTACTGGATCGGGCCGGCGCCCGCGCAGCCGTAGCCGGTGAGGGACATCCCCAGCGCGCCGAGGGAACCGAGCTCCCGGGCCAGCTCGCGGATGCCGGGCACCTCGCCGCGCTCGTACCAGTCGGCGATGTGCGGCAGTACGCGGTCGGCGGCCCACTGCCGCATGGTGTCGCGGACCGCGAGGTCCTCGGGGTCGAGGAGATCGTCGAGCCCCAGCGGGTCGCGCGGATCGAACGACGGCAGGGTGCCAGCGGACATGGGTGGCGGCCTCCGGTGGATGCGGTTCCGGGTACGCCGGGCGCGTACCGGCCACCGGGGCGCGTCCTCCCGCCCGGCGGCCGGGGTGATCAACCCGGCCGATCCGACGCTACGGCCGGGTAACCCCTGACGTCCAGACCTGCTCACGCCGGGTCATCAGGGGCCGGGCAGCACTCGGACAGGACGAGGGCGGCACTCGGGCGGGCTGTCCCCTACCCGCGGCGGGCTGCTCCCCTCCCCGCCCCTTCCCGCGGCATCGATACGCGGCTCCGCCGCATGGCAAGGCGCGGCTCCGCCGCATGGCAGGGACTCCACCGCATGGCAGGGACTCCGCCCCTGGACCCCGGGGTCTGGGGCGGAGCCCCAGTTGTGGGAAGGGGCGGGGAGGGGAAAGCATCGATATGCGGCTCCGCCGCGTGGTCCGCCGACCACCCCGTGGGGCCCGGGTGGGGTCGGTCGGGACCCGGCCCGGGTCGGTCAGGACTCGGCGGCGACGGTGGCGCGGTCGAGGCGGGCCGGGACGTCCGGGGCGTCCGTGCACTCCGGCCCCTGCTTGTCCGCCGTCCCCTGCTTGTCCGCCGTCCCCTGCTGGTCCGCCGTCCCCTGCTGGTCCGCCGAGCCCTGGTCGGGCTCCTCGTCATCGCCGGCGCACTCCATGGCCTTGGGCAGCCGCAGTGCGGCCAGCGCACCGAGCGTCAGCAGCCCGGCGCTGACCGCGAGCGTGACGTGCAGACCGTGGACGAAGGCGGCGCGGGAGGCCGAGCGCAGGGCCTCCCCGGCGTGGCCGCCGAGCCGGTCGGAGACCTTGTACGCGGCGCCCAGCGACTGGCTCGCGTCGGAGCTGGCGGAGGCGGGGACGCCGGGCACCGAGGAGACGCCGGGCTTGTAGGCGGCGTTCATGACGCTGCCGAGGAGGGCGATGCCGATACCGGCGCCGAGCTGGTAGGAGGTCTCGCCGATGGCGGCCGCGCCGCCCGCGGAACCGGACGACGCCTCGTTGAGCATGGACTCGTACGCGCTGAAGAGCGTGGTCTCCAGGCCGAAGCCCAGGACGATGAAGCCGCCGACGAGCACGGCGGGCCGGTCGGACAGGCCCATGGCGGTGAGTGAGAGCACGGCGAGGGCGGTGAGCGCGAAGCCGACCACGACCATGGCCCGCGGGCCGAGCCACTGGAGCATCCGGGACCCCACAAGCCCGGCGGCCATGGCGGCGAAGGTGAGCGGCAGCAGCCGCAGACCCGTCTCGAGCGGGGTGAGCCCGAGCACGAGCTGGAGGTACTGGGCGGCTATGAGCTCCAGGCCGACGAGCGCCAGCAGGGCGAGCACGATACAGCCGACGGAGATCGAGAAGGCGGGCCGCGCGAACAGCTTGAGGTCCACCAGCGGATGCGTACGGCGGCGCTGGCGGCGGACGAAGAGCACCAGCAGCACCACCCCGACCAGCACCGGGGCGGCGGTCACGGCGTCCAGCGGCCCCGCGCCGCTGCCCACCCGCTTGACGCCGAGGACGACGCAGAACAGCCCGCAGGCGGCCATGAGCGCGCCCAGCACGTCCCAGGGGCCGTTCTTGTCGCCGGTGGACTCCGGCAGCAGCCAGCGGCCGACGGGCAGCGCCACGATCATCAGGGGGAGGTTGACCAGGAAGACCGAGCCCCACCAGAAGTTCTCCACCAGGAAGCCGCCGAGCAGCGGGCCGACGGCCGCGCCGACGGCGGCGACCGCGCTCCAGATGCCTATCGCCAGTGCCCGCTCCCGGCGGTCCGGGAAGACCTGGCGCAGTATCGACAGGGTGGCAGGCATGATCATCGCGCCGCCGACGCCCAGCAGGGCGCGGGCCATGATGAGGATCTGGGGGTTGGGGGCGAAGGCGGCGATCGCGGAGGCGGCACCGAAGAGCGCGTAGCCGAGCAGCAGGACGCGTCGTCTGCCGACGCGGTCGCCGAGGGTGCCGAAGAGGATCAGCAGCGAGGCGCAGACCAATGGGTAGACGTCCACGATCCACAGCAGTTCGATCCCGCCGGGGCGCAGATCCTCGGTCACCGCCGGGACCGCGACATGGAGCACGGTCGCGTCCACGGCGACGAGCAGCAGACTGACGCAGAGCACGAGGAGCACGACCCAGCGGTTCGCCCCGCCGCTCGCCTCGGTGCCGCGCCATTGCCGGGGAACGCCCGCCGTCCGCCGATTGCCGGCCGTGGTCGTCCCGGACATGTACGCACCTCCCTGGGTCTTGCGCTCGCGGTCCGCCGTCGTGACGGCGATACGTCACGTCGCAGGGACGTCCGGGTGACCCCGGTGGCGAAGGCGCGAGTGAGAGGTCAGGGTACGCGAGTCCCCGCGCGAGCCGTGTGCCGCAGGTCATGTTGGGACGTTCCTGCGGATGGTTACGGAGGCGTACGTTCCAGACTTCCCCTTTTGTCCCCCGTCTTGTCCCCCGTCCGTCTGCCGTCCCTCCTGTGTCCTCCCGGCGTCCCACCCGCGTCCCACCGCTGGTCCACCCGTGGTCCACCGGTGGCCGTCTTCCGTTCGTCCTCCGTTGTCGTCCGCCGTTCGCCCTCCGTTGTCGTCCGTGGTTCCCGCGACGTAGTTGTCCACAGCCTCCGCGGCCCCCTCCGCGGAGGGTTGTCCACAGGCCCCGCGAGTAGCCCGGAACATCCTTGATAATCGTCGCCGTGACTGATCTCGCCCAGGCCGGCACCGCGCCGCTCAGCGACGACGGCCGACCGGGCCGCGCCGCTGGTCGCGCGCTGCGCCGGGCCGCTCCAGCACTGCTCGCATATGCGGGGACGCGCCTGCTCGGGCTGGTGGTTCTCGCGATCTGGGGAGCCTTCGCGGACAAGAGCCCGCACCAGCTGCTCTCCGCGCGCTGGGACTCGCTGTGGTACACCCGCATCGCCGAGGAGGGGTACGGCTACGCGCTCCATCTGCCCGACGGCGCGGTCCACTCCAACCTGGCGTTCTTCCCCCTGCTCCCGGCGTTGGAGCGAGTGATATCGGTCATAGCCCCGCTGGACGCGGCCGACGCCGGTCTGCTGGTGAGTTCGGTTACGTCCCTGTTCGCCGCCTGGGGGATCTTCGCGATCGGGGATCTGCTGTACGGACGGCGGGTGGGCGTCACGCTGGCCGTGCTGTGGGGTGTGCTGCCGGTCGGCATCGTGCAGTCGATGGCGTACTCGGAGTCCCTCTTCACGGCGCTGGCCGCCTGGGGGGTCTACGCGGCGCTCACCGGGCGGTGGCTGTGGGCGGGGCTGTGCGCGGCGCTCGCGGGGCTCACCCGGCCGGTGGGGGCGGCGGTGGTCGCGGCGGTCTGGGTGGCGGCCGCCGTGGAGCTGCTGCCGGACGGGCGCTGGCGCCAGGCGTGGCGGAAGAAGGACCGAAGTCTGCTCGCGGGCGTCGTGCTCGCGCCGCTGGGCTGGCTGGGTTACGTGGTGTGGGTCGCCCTCCACACCGGAAGCGTCACCGGCTACTTCGACGTGCAGAACGGCTGGGGCAACGGCTTCGACGGCGGTCTGGCCTTCGCGGGCTTCATCGGGGGGCTGCTGATCGAGCCGCCCTTCGTGGGCGGGCTCGGGCTGCTGCTCGGCGTCGGGGCGCTGATCTGGCTCGCGGTCCGCTGTGTGCGGCAGCACCAGCCGCTGCCGCTGCTGGCCTACGGCGGGGCGGTGCTCGTCCTGGCGCTGGCCGCGAAGGGGTACTTCGGCTCCAAGCCCCGGCTGCTGATACCGGCCTTCCCCCTGCTGCTGCCGATCGCGGTCGCCCTGGCCCGGCTGCGCCCGGTGCGCAGCGCGCTGGTCCTGGGGTCCGTGGGGCTCGTCTCGGCGGTGTACGGGGCCTTCTGGCTGCATGGCTCCGGGCCGCCCTGATCCGGCCACCGCCGCGATCCGGCCACCCCGAGCGGCCGGGCGGAGCCTCGCCGACGATCACTCCCGGCCACCCGGCGACACCTAGGGAAACTTCGGGGAACGCTATGGCTAATAGGCGATAAACAGGCTCTGTAAGAATTCCATAAAGTCCCTGAGACACGCCCACTGGAAGGCCGCGAGCAGAAAAGTCCCGGGGCCTCGTGCATTCCTTGGAAAGGCGCGGCCAAAAGCCGTGGACGAGACGCACTCCACATCACATCGTCATCACAAAGCGACCTGATCGACTGAACCCACCTGTCACGCAATGTAACGTCGATTAGGTGCGTACCGAAGACAAGCTCCCCACGACCGAGGAGCGAAGGCCCGATCTCGCGCGACCGCGGATGACCCGAACACGTTTCTGGCTGCTCGGGACCACGCTGGCGGTCTACGCGGCGACCGTGATCGGCGTGCTCACCACCTCATGGCTGGTGAAGCTCGACTGGCAGGTCATGCTCTTCCGGCCTTACAAGCAGTGGCCCGAGTTCCACACCTTCCTGGACTACTTCGTGGTCATGGGCCAGCGCGGGCCCACCGCCGTGGCCGTCGCCGCCTGGCTGGGGTGGTGCTGCTACCGGCAGCGCACCCTGCGCCCGCTGCTGGCGCTGGGCACCTCCCTGCTGCTGCTGAACGCCACCGTGGGCGCGGTGAAGATCGGCTTCGGCCGGCTCGGTCCGCACTACGCGACCACCGTCGGGTCCAATGAGATGTGGGGCACCGGCGATATATTTCCTTCGGGTCACACCGCGAACGCCGTGGTCACCTGGGGCATTCTGGCCTATCTGGCGACCACCCCGGTGGCCCGCAGGGTCGCCTCGCTGATCGCCGCGGGCTTCGCCTTCGGGGTCGGCATGACCACCGTCTACCTCGGCACCCACTGGCTGAGCGATGTGGTGCTGGGCTGGGCCGCCGGGGTGCTGGTGTTGCTGGCGCTGCCCTGGCTGGAGCCCGCCATGGCGCGCGCCGAGGTGCTGCTGCTGACCCTGTGGCGCCGGTTGCGCGAGCGCCGGGTGCCCGTCCCGGTGCCGTCCGGGCGGCCGGTCGCCGGGACCCCGCTGGCCACCCCGCGCACCGCCCGCGACGACGAGCTGCCCACCCGCGAGACCGTGGCCGTGGTCCGGCCCGGCTCCGCCACTGGCCGGAGCCCCGACGGGCGGCCCCTCCACCCGGTCCGCCAGCACACGGTGCGCTCCGAGCGCACCCCGGTCACCCCGGTCGGCAGCCGCCGGCCGCCGCACGCCGACCGGGTGCCGCGCACCACGGCGCCCTTCGGCCCGTCCGGCGCCTCCCGGGGCCGGACGGCCACCGGAGGCTGAGCCACCTCACCGGCCCGCGGGGCGGTACGCACCCCCTCCCTCGCGCCGACCGGTCGCACCCACACCACGGCCCCGGAGCGCTCCGCCGAGAGCACTCCGGGGCCGTCGTCGTATCCGTGCCGGACGCACCGGCGCCCACCGGCCCACCGGCGCCCACCGGCCCATCGGCGCGCACCGGCGCGGACTCGGGCCGGTCGGCGGTCGGCCCGTCAGCCGCGCCCGGTCAGCCGCGCCAGCAGCGCTTCACCGTGCCCTCGTCCACCTCGAAGTCGATCCGCCCCTGCAGATACTCCATGGTGATGATCGCGCCCGGCGGAAGCGTCCGTACGGTGCTCCAGCCGCGTGCGCGTGCCCTCTCCTCGGCGGTGCCGGCGTCGAGGCCCACATAGCTGTCGAGGTCGTCGTCGGGTTCGGCCGGAAGGTTCGGTACAGGTCCCATGAGAGCCACCGTAGGTGGCTCCCTACGGGTGGCAAACCCAGAGTTGTCTTGGACCGCCACGGGACTACCACCGCCCCATGCCTCTCATGGCCGCCATTCGTCACACTTGTGTCACAGAAAACACGCCCGGGTTTGTGAACGACTTCATCACTCTTACGGGGCTTGTGTTGACGCCTCGAAGATGATTGCGAGTTTCCGTCGATATCCCGTGTCAAACGGCCGGCTCCGGTATGGACGGCGGTGCGCGGGCGAGATCTGTCGAACAATTCCCGCGGCGGCCGGAAAAGCATGGCCCGGACCCCTCCGGAGCGCACAATTCCACCACAAATCGCCATGGGCCGAAGCCCGAGGTTTACCCCCACCCGGACGCGGTACCCGCCGCCCCGGAGCCAACATGACTGACAGATCCGATGAGACCCCCGAGAAGACGGCGGCCGGCGGTACGAGTCCGCTGGCACTCCTACGTGCCGCCCGTGAGCAGCTCGTCGAGCTGACGGGCCTGTACCCCGAGTCCCTCCCCCGTCTGGAGCGGACCGACGACGGGTGGCTGCTGGAGGCCGAGGTGACGGAGCTGGCCCGGGTGCCGGAGACGATGAGCCTGATGGCCCTGTACGAGGTGACCCTCGACCCGGACGGCCTGCTGACCGGCTACCGACGCCTCCGCCGCTATGAGCGCGGCCGGAGCGACCGCCGCTGACGTCGGCGGTCGGCGGGGGCCCGGACGCCACCGGAAACGAGAGGAACTCACCCGACATGACCACTGTTGTCCCGGCACAGCAATCCAGGGGCGGGGGCGGCTCCAGCGGCCTGTACGACGTCCTGGAACTCATACTCGACCGAGGGCTGGTGATCGACGCGTTCATCCGAGTCTCCCTGGTCGGCATCGAAATACTCAAGATCGATATTCGGATCGTGGTCGCGAGCGTGGACACCTATCTGCGTTTCGCCGAGGCGTGCAACCGCCTCGACCTGGAGTCGGGCCCGAACAAGTCCCCCGGGCTGCCCGAGGTCGTCGAGGGCATCACCGAGAACGGCGCGCGGGCCAAGACCAAGGGCGCCCTCTCCGGCGCCGGCGACACCGTCTCCAAGGCCGCCCAGACCGTGGCCGACGCGATCCGGCCGTCGGAGGAGGAAGAGGAGGAGCCGCGCCGGCGCCGTCCGGCCCGTAAGGCGGCGCCGCGGAAGTCCGAGGAGTCCTCATGACCACGTATGTCTACGGCATCGCGCGGGGCGAGGTCCCTGACCTGGGCGATCAGCTGCTGGGCATCGGCGACCCCCCGCTGCCGGTCCGGGCGCTGAACGAGGGCGAGCTGGCCGCGATCGTCAGCGACTGCCCGCCCGAGCTCAAGCCCCGGCGCCGCGATCTGCTGGCCCACCAGCATGTGCTCGCCGAGGTCAGCGACTCCCGCGCGGTGCTGCCGATGCGCTTCGGCAGCGTCTCCTCCAGCGACGACGACGTCCGCAGCGTGCTGGCCGAGCACGCCGACCGCTACCAGGACCAGCTGAACCGGCTGACCGACCGGGTGGAGTACAACGTCAAGGCCGTGCACGACGAGGACTCGGTGCTCCACCAGGTGCTCGCCGAGGAGCCGGAGCTGCGGATGATGGCGGAGGCCAACCGGGCGGCGGGCGGCGGCACCTACGAGGACCGGGTGCGCTTCGGCGAGCTGATGGCGGGCGCGGTACGGGCCCGTGAGGTGCGGGACGCGAAGCTGGTGGAGGAGGCGCTGGCGCCGACCGCCGAGGAGGTGCGGCCCGGCCCGGAGAGCGGCGGCTGGTTTGTGAGCCTGTCGCTGCTGCTCGGCAAGGACGCCGCCGATCCGCTGCTGTCGGCGGCCGCCGAACTGGAGCGGGCCCACCCCGGGCTGAAGCTGCGGATCAACGGTCCGCTGCCGCCGTACAGCTTCGTCGAGTCCTGATGCTGATGATCGGCTGGGTGCTGAGGCAGGTCGTCGCCGCGGCGGAGCGGGAGTACTACGACCCGGCCAACATCCAGCATGCCCTGGCCGAGCTGGAGACCCAGCTCGACCAGGGCGTGATCGACGAGAAGGAGTTCGAGCGGCAGGAGGACGTGCTGCTCGACCGGTTGGAGGAGGCGCGCCAGTGGGCGAACGGGACTCTGTGACCACCCGGGGCGGTGCGGCCCCGACGGCCGGCGCCTACGGCTCACCGGCGTCGTCGCTCGGCTCCTCGGGGTCGTACGGCCTGGCCGGACGGGGTGAGGGCGGGGCGAACCTCGCCGACATCCTGGAGCGGGTGCTCGACAAGGGTGTGGTGATCGCGGGCGATATCCGCATCAATCTGCTCGACATCGAACTTCTCACGATCAAGCTGCGGCTGATCGTGGCCTCGGTCGATAAGGCGAAGGAGATGGGCATCGACTGGTGGGAGCACGACCCGTCGCTCTCGTCACGCGCCCGGACCGGGGTGGACGGCGGCGAGAAGGCCGAGGTGACCGGCCGGTACAGCCGTGAGAAGGCCGAGGTGACCAGCGGGGAGAACCGGGAGACCACCGAATGACCGACGGACTGCGGTACGCCTACGCGGTCGTGCGCGACACCGGTGCGCCGGAGGCCGCCCTGGACGCCCTCGCCGCCCTGGAGGGGGTGACCGGCGTCGCGGACGAACCGGTGTACGCCGTACGCCATCTGGGGCTCGCCGTGCTGGCGGGCGCCGTACCGGCCGAGGACTATGACGAGGCCTCGCTGCGGAAGCGGCTGGAGGACATGGCCTGGCTGGAGAAGATGGCCCGGGCCCATCAGCGGGTGGTCGACACCGCCGGCGCCGAGTCCTGTGTCATACCGGTCCGGCTGGCCACCGTGTGCCACGGCGACGAGGGGCTGCGGCGGATGCTCGCCACCGGGCGGGAGCGGTTCGCCTCGGCGCTGGACCGGCTGGAGGGCCGGGTCGAATGGGGCGTCAAGGCGTACGCCACACGGCCCGCCGCCGAGGAGCCGCCCGCCGGGACCGCGGACGCCGCGGACGCCCCGAGCACCCCGAACTCCCCGGGCGCCATGTCCGGCCGCGACTATCTGCGCCGCCGCAAGGCCCAGCGACAGGCCGCCGAGCGACGCTGGGGCGATACGGAGGAGGGCGCGCGGCTGGTGCACGACACCCTCAGCGGGCTGGCCGAGCAGTCCCGGCTGCATCCGCCGCAGGACCCCCGGCTGTCGGGGATCTCCGACCGCAATGTGCTGAACGCCGCGTATCTGGTGCGGCGCGAGGACAGCGCCGACTTCGCCGAGCGGGTCGGTGAGCTGGCCGGGCGGACGCCCGCGCTGCGGGTCGAGCTGACCGGCCCCTGGGCGCCGTACTCCTTCACCGCCATGGACGAGACCTCCGGCGCGGAAGAGGAGAGCGCGGGGACGGACGGATGACGATGGCCCCCGAGGGCCCCCTGGCCCATCAGCAGATCGCCCTGGTGGACGTGTTGGACCGGCTGCTGGCGGGCGGCGTGGTGATCACCGGTGATCTGACCCTGCGGATCGCCGACGTCGATCTGGTCCGTATCGATCTGCGCGCGCTCATCAGCTCGGTCAACGCCAATGTGCCGTCCCCCTGGGAGGAACCGTGAGCCGCAAGCTGGAGCTGGACCAGGACACCGTCGAACGCGATCTGATGAAGCTGGTGCTCACCGTCGTGGAGCTGCTGCGCCAGCTCATGGAGCGGCAGGCGCTGCGCCGGGTGGACCAGGGAAATCTGACGGAGGACCAGGAGGAGCGGATCGGGCTGACGCTGATGCTCCTGGAGGACCGGATGGGCACGCTCTGCGACCGTTACGGCATCGCGCCCTCCGATCTCAATCTGGACCTTGGGCCACTCGGTCCGCTCCTGCCCCCGAGGGAGTGACGCTCGGGACAGCTCCCCGGATCACGCCGTCCACCGGGTGATCATGGCGATACCCGCCCAGGACACGGAGGAGTCCCGATGGCGACAGAGACCGCGCGGGCCGCCGGTCCGGTACGGGAGACGCGGCAGGGCAGTGTGCTGGTGGACTGGCTCACCACCACCGACCACAAGAAGATCGGGCATCTGTATCTGATCTCGTCGTTCGGCTTCTTCCTGGTCGGCGGCGTACTGGCGCTGGTGATGCGCGCCGAGCTGGCCCGTCCGGGCCTCCAGATCGTCTCGCAAGAGGAGTTCAACCAGGCGTTCACCCTGCATGGCACGATCATGCTGCTGCTGTTCGCGACCCCGGCGTTCGCGGGGTTCGCCAACGAGATCATGCCGCTGCAGATCGGGGCGCCCGATGTGGCCTTCCCGCGTCTCAACATGCTGTCGTACTGGCTGTATGTGTTCGGCGGGGTGATCGTGGTGGCCGGTCTGCTGGTGCCGGGGGGCGCCGCGGACTTCGGCTGGACCGCCTATGCCCCGCTCAACAGCCCGGTCCGCTCCCCCGGTGTCGGCGCCGATATGTGGATCATGGGGCTGGCGCTGGCGGGGTTCGGGACGATCCTGGGCGCGGTGAACTTCCTGACCACCATCATGGCGATGCGCGCGCCGGGCATGACGATGTTCCGGATGCCGATCTTCACCTGGAACACCCTCTTCACCTCGATCATGATCCTGATGGCGTTCCCGGTGCTGGCGGCGGCGCTGCTGGCGCTGGAGGCGGACCGGCGGTTCGGGGCGGTGGTCTTCGATCCCCGGTACGGCGGGCCGCTGCTGTGGCAGCACCTCTTCTGGTTCTTCGGCCATCCCGAGGTCTACATCATCGCGCTGCCGTTCTTCGGCATCATCAGCGAGATCATCCCGGTCTTCTCGCACAAGCCGATCTTCGGCTATGTGACGCTGATCGGCGCGACCATGGCCATCACCGGGCTGTCGATGGTGGTCTGGGCCCACCACATGTTCGCCACCGGATCGGTTCTGCTGCCCTTCTTCTCCCTGATGTCGTTTCTGATCGCGGTGCCGACCGGGGTGAAGTTCTTCAACTGGATCGGCACCATGCTGGGCGGCTCGGTGTCCCTGGAAGCGCCGATGCTGTGGGCGGTCGGGTTCCTGGTGAGCTTCCTCTTCGGGGGGCTCACCGGCGTCATCCTGGCCTCACCGCCGATGGACTTCCACGTCACGGACACCTACTTCGTCGTGGGCCACTTCCACTACGTGGTCTTCGGGACGGTCGTCTTCGCGATGTTCGCCGGGTTCTACTTCTGGTGGCCCAAGTTCACCGGGAAGCTGCTGGACGAGCGGCTGGCCAAGATCCACTTCTGGACGCTGTTCACCGGCTTCCACACCACCTTCCTGGTGCAGCACTGGCTGGGCGTGGAGGGGATGCCGCGCCGCTACGCCGACTATCTGGCGGCGGACGGCTTCACCGCGCTCAACACCGTCTCCACGATCGGCTCCTTCCTGCTGGGCATGTCGACCCTGCCGTTCCTCCACAACGTCTGGAAGACGGCCAAGTACGGCAAGAAGGTGGAGGTCGACGACCCCTGGGGGTTCGGCCGCTCCCTGGAGTGGGCGACCTCCTGTCCCCCGCCCCGGCACAACTTCCTCACCCTCCCCCGGATCCGCTCCGAGTCCCCGGCCTTCGATCTGAACCATCCCGAGGTGGCGAGCCTGACGCGGGAGAGGGACCAGCGGCCGCGGGGCTCGGTCAGCCGAGGGCCCGGTCCAGCCGATTCCTGAGTTCCCGGATGTGGTCGTTCAGCTCCACCGGCTCGCGCACCTCGAAGTCGAAGCCGCTCAGCGCGATATGAATCACCAGCACATCGAGGCTGTGGGCGCCGGTGTGCAGCAGACAGCTGTGCTCGTCCACGGCCTCCAGCACCCCCACCGTGGGCGTGAAACGCTCGGCCGCCCGCTCGGCGGGCACCCGCAGCAGCACGGTGGCCCGCTGGGCGTAGACGGAAGTGGTGATGCCCCGGGCCACATAGGCGGCGATGTCGTCGGCGGGCGGGCGGCGCGGGTTGAAGCGGGGTCCGTGCGGCGGGGTCGGGGTGATCCGGTCGACCCGGTACGTACGCCAGTCGGCGCGGTCCACATCCCAGGCGACCAGATACCAGCGGCGCTGCGCGGCGACCAGCCGGTGCGGTTCGGCGGTGCGGCGGGTGACCGCACCGCCGTGGTCGCGGTACTCGAAGCGCAGCTGATGGCAGTCCCGGCAGGCGGCGGCCAGCTCGGTCAGCACCGCGGGGTCCACCCCGGGGCCGCCGCTCCAGCCGGACAGCGGCACCGTGAAGGCGGTCAGCGCGCCCACCCGGCGGCGCAGCCGGTCCGGCAGCACCTGCTCCAGCTTGGCCAGGGCCCGCACCGAGGTCTCCTCGATGCCCTCGACCCCGCCGCCCGCCGCCTGGCGCAGCCGCACCGCGACCGCGACCGCCTCCTCGTCGTCCAGCAGCAGCGGCGGCAGCTGGGCGCCCGCGCCCAGCTGATAGCCACCGCCGGTGCCCGGTGCGGAGTGCACGGGGTAGCCGAGCTCGCGCAGCCGGTCGACATCGCGGCGCACGGTGCGCGGGGTGACCCCGAGCCGGTCGGCGAGGTCCGAGCCGGACCATTCGCGGTGGGCCTGCAGCAGGGAGAGCAGGCGGAGCAGTCGGGCCGAGGTCTCCAGCATGCGGCCGAGTCTGTCACCGATCGAGGACAGCCTTCGTCCTCAAGGCTTCGCCCTCAAAACCTTCGTCCTCAAGGCTTCGTCCTCAAGGCTGCCCTCGGTTGGCTCTCAGGATCCCGGGCTCAGGTGAGCGCCTCGATCCGCACCGCGAGATCGTTGTCCCGGGTGTAGTACGGCCGGGCCAGTGCCTCCCCGTGCCGACCGGCCACCGTGCGCGGCGGATAGGTGAAGATCTCCTTCTTGTCCGCGACATCGTCCAGGATCCGGGCGAGCCGGGCCGGTGCCATGGTCCGGTCCGCCGGGCGCAGCCACAGGTCCCAGACGTCCGCGCCGCCGCCCCAGGTCCGCGCGAGGTCGGCGTAGGAGAGCGTGAAGGAGAAGTCCGGGCCCTCCACCTCCAGCGGTGCCGTGCGCACCGGGGCCTCGCCCCCGCGGCAGCGGGCCTCGACCACCGCGTCGGCCAGCCACTCGGACGGGTACGCGACGCGGTAGAGCCGCCCCCGCACCGCCATCGTGTCGTCCTCCAGCCGGATCTCCCCGGCCTCGGCGTGGGGCGCCCGCCGCCAGCTGCGCAGCGAGAGATTGCCGTGCTTGGTGGCGTATGGGATGCGGACGGACAGCGGGGAGGTGCTCGGCCCAGGACGGCGGTCCACGAGCGAGCGCAGATCGTTCAGGCCCGGGGCGAGCCGCCGCGGCTCCGCGTCCCGGTAGGCCACATGGACGTCCCAGCGGCCCTCGGGCAGGGCGACGATGCTGGGCAGGGCGGCCTGGAGCCGGCCGTCCGCGGTGGGGCCCAGCGGCAGCCGCACCTCCCCGTCGGGGGTGTCCTTCCCACCCCGGCGGATCAGCACCAGCGCCCCGCTCCAGTCGTCGTGGCCGCCCGGGGCGGGGCGGCCCCAGTCGGCGATGTGGAAGGTGAGCCCACCGGCGGAGTCCGCCACGCAGTCGGCGCGGGCGGGGGCGGCCTCGGCGGCCTCACTCATTCTGTCCTCCTCGACGTGCTGCGTTGCCTGTGCTGGTGCACTCATGCGACACGCACCTTCCGCAGGGAGTCCTTGGCTGCGAACGCGCCACCGATCAGGGAGCCGCGGGCGCGGTGCAGGGAGCCCCGCAGGCCGCTGCGGCCGATCAGCTCGGAGAACAGCGTCTCGTAGCGCCCGGCCACCCGCGAGGGGTCGAAGCGGGCCGAGTCCTTCAACGCGGCCTGCCCCATCTGCTGGCGCAACTCGTCATTGTTGATGAGGTCGAGCAGCGCGGCGGCGATGGCGTCGGTGTCGCCGGTGGGCACGAGACGGCCGTCCACACCGTTGTCGATGATCTCGGCGGGCCCGTGCGGGCAGTCGGTGGACACCACGGGGAGGCCGCAGCGCATGGCCTCCACGATGGTCATGCCGAACGACTCCAGGCTGGAGGTGACGGCGGCTATGGAGCCCTTGGCCCACTCGGGGTCGAGCGGATTGGCCGGGCCCATCAGGAAGACGTTGTTGTAGAGGCCGAGCTTGTCGATGAGGGCGCGCAGCTTGGCGTGCTGGGCGCCGCCGCCGTAGATCCGCAGCCGCCAGTCGGGGCGGACCTCGCTGACCTTCGCGAACGCGCGGATCAGCAGGTCGTAGCGTTTCACCGGGGCCAGTCGGCCGGCCGCGACCACCCACTTGCCGGTGCCGTCGGCGGGGTCGAGACCGGGCGCGGGCACGCTGTTGGGGACCGCCTCGACCCGCACGCCGGGCAGCCGCATCTGGTCGCGGTAGGTCCGGGCGTCGGCCTCGGTCACGGTGGTCACCGCGTCCAGTCGGGGGTAGACGGCGCGCAGGGCCCGCTTCAGTCCCTTGGAGTGGGTGCTGAGCGTCAGATGCTCCTGGCCGACCCGTACCGGACCGCGACGGGCCTCCCGGGCGATGTGGACATTGAGCCCGGGCCTGGTTCCGACAACGATATCGGCCTCGAGCGAGCGCAGATGATCCGCGATACGGCGGTCGGTGAGGGCGCTGTACTGCCTGGAGCGGCCCTCGATCGCGGGGAAGACCTGCGCCGGGCGGCCGTGGTCCGGATCGGCGCCGTCGTAGGACGGGCTGCTCTTCCTGAGGTCCACGAGATGGCTGAGCCGCACCTGCGGACCAGGGTCGAAGATCGGCTGGTCGCGGTGGCGGAAGACCGACACGATCTCCACATCGTGCTGCTCCCCCAGGGTGCGGGCCAGGTTGTACGTGGTCCGGATCGTCCCGCCGATCCCGTACGCGTTGTGAATAAGGAAAGAGATGTGCATCCGGCCCCGTATCCCACTGCTTCCCCGCGGACGGGTGTGTCGTCCGCCTACCACGATGTAAGACGGTGAAAAGTGGCACAGGGTTGGGTTTCATCACCTTCTTGTGCCCCAACAGATGTGAAATCGGTAGGGAGTCGGGGGAACTTTTCGGCCCGACGGCGCATCAGACCGCGGAGTGGCCGGGCGCGTGACCCACGCCCCGCATGCCCGTTGTCTACGTATGAGCCGGGAACCACTCGGCTCACCCACCGAGACCGAGGAGCCACCCGTGCCGCGCATGCTCGACGTCAGCGATGACGTACGCGCCGAGATCGGCGACGAAGAAGCCGACCGGCTGCTCGCCGGGGACAACGCCCCGGGCGCTTACGACTGCACGTCCTGCCGCACTCCCGGTAACACCGAGCAGGAGCGCACCAGCACCGTGCTCTTCGTGGGGCAGGAGACGGCGGTGCTGGCCTTCGCCCACGCCACCTGCGTGCCCTCCCAGGTCGTCCCGGTCTCGGAGGACCAGTTGCGCGGTGCGGTGCGGTCCATCACGGGTGAGGACAGCGCGCCGCCGACCGCCGAGGCGTCCCACGCGCCGCCCGTGCCCGCCGCGTCGCATGCCGCCACGTCCTACTTCCCCGGCCCGGCGGCCCCCGCCGCGGCCCCGTCGCCCGCCCCGGTCCCGTCGCCGGTGTCGCCCGTCGCCGTGTCCCACGCCCCAGAGCCGTCCGGCCACGCCCCGGCGCCGTCCGGCCACGCGCCGGCGCCGCAGCAGGCGGTGCTCGGTGTGACCAGCGGAGTGGTGCTGGTGGGTCAGGAGGCGTGCGCGGCGCTGGTGGTGGAGCCGACCGCCCCGATCATCCGCCCCGGTTCGATCGGCCACGGCGATGAATTCCTGCAGCTCCTGAGCGAGCAGGGGTTCGCCCCGGTGGTCGATCTGGGCCGGCCGCCCGCGCCCAACCCCGGCTGGTCGGTGCTGCTGGCCATGGGGCGGCTGCACGCGGTGCTGATGCCGGCGCCGGGCGGCGGCCGCCCGGTGGCCTGGTGGCAGGCGCACAGCCCGATGCCGCTCAGCGAGGGCTGGCGGAGCGCCGTCGGCCGCTCCCAGAAGGTGCTGGTCTACGCCGCGGCCGCGGGCACGATCGGCACCCAGCCGCGCGAGGACCAGCTGCGCGCGGCGCTGGACCGGGCCGCCGCGCGCGGCGCTCTGGTCGGCGCTTCGATGCCGCTCGCGGGCACATGACCGCCATGGCCGCCGCCGTCCCGGGCCTGCCCCCGGACTTCCCCCCGGACCTCACCGACCCTTGGTGGGCAGCCCATTCGCCACCGATCCCGCATCCGACGGGCGGCCGGGTCGTTGGCACATACGTGCACGCATACGACCTCTCCTACCGTTCCCCCTCATACGGCTGCATTCCGGCCATGCGCCCCGCGCTGGAGGCAGCGCACGATCCTTGGCGCCACTCCGCCACGCCGATCTACGACGCGTTGTACGCGGAGTACCGCAGGCTGTTCCGGGCGCTGCCCGGTGACCGCTCGGACGAGGAGAACATGGAGTTCGTGGCGTTCGCCGCCATCGGCCAGCCCCGGGGCCTCGTCAGCGGCTACGGCCGCCCGGACGACCACAGCGGGTCCTGGCACACCGACGAGCTGTACTACCGCGGCTATGTCCCCGCGCTCCCGCCCGGCCGGGGCGAGGCGTCGGGGCACACGTACTGACGTGGTGCCGGGGGCCGGGGCGGCGTGAGCCCCCCGGCGCGGCCGCCGCTCCGTCCCGCGACCGCGCTACCGCTACCGCTGCTTCTTACGGCCGCGCTACCGCCACGTCTTGCGGCCGCGCCGCCGCTACTTCTTGCGGCCGCGCTTCTCGCGCACCCGCACCGAGATCTGCAGCGGCGTCCCCTCGAAGCCGAACTCCTCGCGCAGCCGCCGCTCGATGAAGCGGCGGTAGCCCGCCTCCAGGAAGCCAGAGGCGAAGAGCACGAACCGCGGCGGCCGGGTCCCGGCCTGCGTCCCGAAGAGGATCCGCGGCTGCTTGCCGCCCCGGATCGGATGCGGATGGGAGGCGACGATCTCGCCGAGGAAGGAGTTGAGCCGCCCGGTCGGGACGCGGGTCTCCCAGCCGGCCAGCGCCGTCTCGATCGCCGGGACCAGCTTCTCCATATGGCGGCCGGTGCGGGCCGAGACATTGACCCGCGGCGCCCACTGGATCTGCACCAGCTCCGTCTCGATCTCGCGCTCGAGGTAGTAGCGGCGCTCCTCGTCCAGGGTGTCCCACTTGTTGTAGGCGATGACGAGCGCGCGCCCGGCCTCGACGGCCATCGTGATGATCCGCTGGTCCTGGACGCTGATGGACTCGCTGGCGTCGATCAGCACGACCGCGACCTCCGCCTTCTCCACGGCGGCCGCGGTGCGCAGCGAGGCGTAGTAGTCGGCGCCCTCCTGGAGGTGGACCCGGCGGCGGATACCGGCGGTGTCGACGAACTTCCAGGTGATGCCGCCGAGTTCGATCATCTCGTCGACCGGGTCGCGGGTGGTGCCCGCCACCTCGTTGACGACCACCCGCTCCTCGCCCGCGACCTTGTTGAGCAGCGAGGACTTGCCCACGTTCGGGCGGCCGATCAGGGCGATCCGGCGCGGTCCGCCGATCGTCGCCCCGAAGGTCTGGGCCGGGGCCTCGGGCAGCGCCTCCAGGACCGCGTCGAGCATGTCGCCGGTGCCGCGGCCATGCAGCGCGGACACCGCGTACGGCTCGCCGAGGCCCAGCGACCACAGCATCGCGGCATCCGCCTCGGCGCTGGGCCCGTCGACCTTGTTGGCGCACAGCACCACGGGCTTTCCGGCCCGGCGCAGCAGCTTGACCACGGCCTCGTCGGTGTCGGTGGCGCCCACCGTGGCGTCCACGACGAAGACCACCGCGTCGGCGGCCTCGATCGCGAACTCGGCCTGGGCGGCCACGGACGCGTCGATGCCGAGCACGTCCTGCTCCCAGCCGCCGGTGTCGACCACCTTGAAGCGGCGGCCGGACCACTCGGCCTCGTAGGACACCCGGTCGCGGGTGACGCCGGGGCGGTCCTCCACGACCGCCTCCCGGCGGCCGAGGATCCGGTTCACCAGGGTGGACTTGCCGACGTTGGGGCGGCCGACGACGGCCAGCACCGGCAGCGGGCCGTGCCCCGCCGCGGCGAGGTCGCCCTCGACGTCCGTCAGGTCGAAGCCCTCTTGCACGGCGAGCTCCATGAACTCCGCGTACTCGGCGTCGCCAAGCTCCCCGTGCTCGTCGCCGCCGCTGTGGATCTGGTCGTTCATGAAGATTTCCTCGTCGTCCCTCAATACCGCGCACCGCCCCTGGCGGTGCGCGGGTCTATGTCTGATCCGGTCGGCCGGTCAGCCGCCTGGCAGTGCCCAGATGCGCGCCCAGCCGCTTCTGGATGCGCTCGGTGGCCTGGTCCAGGGCCGCCCGCGTCCGCCTGCCGCTGCCGTCCCCCGCCTCGAACGGGTCGCCGAACACCACGTCGATCCTGCTGCGCAGCCGGGGCAGCGGCCTGGACCGGCCGTCGTCGCGCGGGGTGGCGGTGCCGAACACCGCCACCGGCACGATCGGCGCGCCGGAGCGCACCGCGAAGTACGCGAGCCCCGAGCGCAGCGAGGCGAAGTCGCCCTCGCCCCGGGTGCCCTCGGGGAAGATCCCCAGCACCCCGCCGCGCTCCAGCACCCCCAGGGCCTGGCCGATCGCGGTGCGGTCGGCGCTCGTACGGTCCACCTTCAGCTGCCCCATACCGCGCAGGAACGGGTCCAGCGGGCCGATGAACGCCTCCTTCTTGACCAGGAAGTGCACCGGCCGCGGCGAGGTGCCGATCAGCATCGGGCCGTCGACGTTGTGGGAGTGGTTCCCCGCGAGGATGACGGGCCCGGCGGACGGGATCCGCCACGCGCCCAGCACCCGCGGCCGCCACAGCCCGTACATCAGGCCGATGCCGATCCGGCGCGCCACGACGGCCCCGGAGGGGCTGGGCAGGGTCTCGTCGGTGGCGCTCACGCGACCGTCCGCTTCTCCTCGACGAGGGTGACCACGCACTCGATGACCTGGTCGAGGGTGAGCTCGGAGGTGTCCACCTCGACCGCGTCGTCCGCCTTGGCCAGCGGCGAGGTCTTGCGGCCGGAGTCCAGGGCGTCCCGCTTGGCCAGCGCGGCCTGGGTGCTGGCCAGGTCGCTGGCCTCCTTGCCCTTCAGCTCACCGCTGCGGCGGGCCGCCCGGACCTCCGGGGAGGCGGTCAGGAAGATCTTGAGGTCGGCGTCCGGGAGGACCGTGGTGCCGATGTCCCGGCCCTCGACCACGATGCCGCGCGGCGCCTCGGCGGCGATGGTCCGCTGCAGCTCGGTGATCACGGTCCGCACCTCGGGCACCGCGCTGACCGCGCTGACCCGCGAGGTGACCTCCTGGGTGCGGATCGGCCCGGAGACATCGGTGCCGTCGACGGTGATCGTCGGGTTGGCCGGGTCGGTGCCGGAGACGATGGCGGGCTTGCCGGCGGCGTCCGCCACGGCCACGGCGTCCTCGACGTCGATGCCGTTGGCCACCATCCACCAGGTGATCGCCCGGTACTGGGCGCCGGTGTCCAGGTAGCCCAGGCCCAGCTTGGCGGCGACGGCCTTCGAGGTACTGGACTTGCCCGTGCCTGCGGGGCCGTCGATCGCGACAATCACTGCGGCCGGGGCGGTCCGGGCGGCGGTTTCCACGGTGACAGACACCTTTCGTGTGCACGGGGCTGAGTTGAACGGGCCATGTGAGCCTCGGACAAGGTTACTGGCTTCCTCCGGGCGGCTTCGCACCGCTGGGGCACGGCCCCGGGGCCGAGGCCATGGGCGGTCCGTCCCACCGCTACTGCCGGATGGACCATCCCCGCTCCCGCAGGGCCTGGGTGAGCCCCGGGGCCGCCGAGGGCTCGACCACCAGCTGGATCAGACCGGCCTGCTGCCCGGTGGCGTGCTCGATCCGGACGTCCTCGATGTTGACACCCGCCCGGCCCGCGTCGGCGAAGATCCGGGCCAGCTCGCCCGGCTGGTCGCCGATGAGCACCGTCACGGTCTCATAGACGGCCGAGGCGGCGCCGTGCTTGCCCGGCACCCGCTCGCGCCCGGCGTTGCCCCGGCGCAGCACGTCCTCGATCCCGGCCGCGCCGCCGCCGCGCTTGGCCTCGTCGGCGGACTGGAGCGCGCGCAGCGCCCGCACCGTCTCGTCCAGGTCGGCGGCGACGGCGGCGAGCACATCGGCCACCGGGCCGGGGTTGGCGGAGAGGATGTCGATCCACATGGCGGGGTCGGAGGCCGCGATCCGGGTGACGTCGCGGATGCCCTGCCCGCACAGCCGCACCGCCGTCTCATCGGCGTCCTGGAGCCGCGCGGCGACCATGCTCGACAGCAGATGGGGGGTGTGCGAGACGAGCGCCACCGCCCGGTCGTGGGCCTCGTCCTCCATCACCACGGGCACCGCCCGGCACAGCGCGACCAGCTCGAGCGCGAGGTTGAGCACCTCGGTGTCGGTGCCGCCGGTGGGCGTGAGCACCCAGGGCCGCCCCTCGAAGAGATCGGCGGTGGCGGCCAGCGGCCCGGAGCGCTCCCGGCCCGCCATCGGATGCGTGCCGATGTAGCGGGTCAGATCGCAGCCGAGGGCCTCCAGCTCACGGCGCGGGCCGCCCTTGACGCTCGCGACGTCCAGGACGCCGCGGGCCAGCCCGCGGCGCAGCACATCGGCCACGGTCGCCGCCACGTACGCCGGGGGCACGGCGACGATCGCCAGGTCCACGGGCCCCTCGGGCTCGGCCTGCGTCCCGGCGCCGCGCGCCTCGGCGGTGCGCGCCTGGGCCGCGTCGTGGTCGGCGAGGTGCACCTGGACGCCACGGCCGGCCAGGGTCAGCGCGGCGGAGGTGCCGATCAGGCCGGTGCCGATGACGAGGGCGGTTCTCATTGGGCGATGTCCTTGCGGAGGGAGCCGGCGGCGCCCAGGTAGACATGGGCGACGTCGGACTTGGACAGGGAGGTCTCGACATGCGCCAGGATGCGGACGACGCGGGGCATGGCCCCTCGTATGTCCAGCTCCTGGGCGCAGATCAGCGGTACGTCGGTGATGCCCAGCTTGCGGGCGGCGACCGCCGGGAAGTCGCTGTGCAGATCGGGGGTGGCCGTGAACCACACGCTGATCAGGTCATCGGGGTCGAGGGTGTTCCGCTCCAGGATGGCGGTCAGCAGCGCGGAGACCTGCTCATGCATGTGCTCCGGCTCGTCCCGGTCCAGCTGGACGGCCCCGCGGACCGCTCGTACCGCCACGTCTCGCTCCCCTGTGCGCGCTGTGCTTGTCGTGCGTCGGGCGCGGCCGCGGTGTTCGGCCGCACTCCCGATCAGCGTAACGAGCGGGTCGGACAGGCTCCCGGGGCGACCGCTGGGCGAGACGCGGCGCCCCGCGGACGGCCGGGGCCGTCAGCGGCGCCGGGTCCGTAGGCGCCGGGTTCGTATCAGAGTTCGACCTCGCGCATGAGCATGCCGACCTCGGTGTTGGTCAGCCGGCGCAGCCAGCCGGACTTCTGGTCGCCGAGCGCGATCGGGCCGAAGGCCGTCCGCACCAGCTTGTCGACCGGGAAACCGGCCTCGGCGAGCATCCGCCGCACGATGTGCTTGCGGCCCTCGTGCAGGCTCACCTCGACCAGATAGTTCTTGCCGGTGTTCTGCACCACCCGGAAGTGGTCGGCGCGGGCGTAGCCGTCCTCGAGCTCGATGCCGCTCTTGAGCCGCTTGCCCAGGTCGCGCGGGAGCGGGCCCTGGATGGCGGCGAGATAGGTCTTCCGCACGCCGTAGCGGGGGTGGGTGAGGCGGTGGGCCAGCTCGCCGTGGTTGGTGAGCAGGATGATGCCCTCGGTCTCGGTGTCGAGGCGGCCGACGTGGAAGAGCCGGGTCTCGCGGTTGGTCACATAGTCGCCCAGGCACTGGCGGCCGTCGGGGTCCTCCATGGTGGAGACGACACCGGCGGGCTTGTTCAGCGCGAAGAAGAGGTACGACTGGGTGGCCACGGTCAGCCCGTCGACCTTGATCTCGTCCTTCTCGGGGTCGACGCGCAGCCCCTGCTCGGTCACGATCTTGCCGTTGACCTCGACCCGGGCCTGGTCGATCAGCTCCTCACAGGCGCGGCGCGAGCCCATGCCGGCGCGGGCGAGGACCTTCTGGAGCCGCTCGCCCTCCTGCTCGCCGAAGGTCTTGGGCAGCTTGACCCGCGGCTTGTCGTGGCGGGCACGGTTGCGCTCCTCTATCTGCGCCTCGTACTCGCGCGGACGGGCCGGGCCCGGCTTGCGGCCACGGCCGCCGCCCTTGGGACCGCCCTGGGAGCCCTTGGGGCCGCCGCCCTGGGAGCCCTGGGGACCCTGGGAGCCCGTCCTGGGGCCGCCCTGAGACCCTTGGGAGCCCTTGGGGCCGCCCTGGGAGCCCTTGGGGCCCGTCTTGGGGCCGCCGCCCACGTCGTAGCGGCGCTCTTCGGGGCGGGGGCGGCCGGCGCGCTGCTGCTGCTCGTCGCGCCTGTTGTTCCCCGCGCCCCGGTAGTTCTTGCCGCCGCTACCGCTACCGCTGCCCCTGCTGTTCCTGCCGCTGCTTCGCATCAAGTTTCCGTCTGAGAGTGGGCCGCTGTCGGCTCGGTGTGCTACGTCGTCGTGCGTTCTGCGTCGTCCTGCGCGTCATCGCCGTCGATGGCGTCCGGATCGAACGACGGCACGCCCTCCTGGGACTCGCCCTCGACCGCGTCCGCCTCGGGGAGGAACGGCGCGAGCTCCGGGAGCTCGTCCAGCCCCCGCAGGCCCATCCGCTCCAGGAAGTAGTTCGTCGTCCTGTACAGGATCGCACCTGTTTCGGGTTCCGTGCCCGCCTCCTCGACCAAGCCCCGCTGGAGGAGGGTCCGCATCACGCCATCGCAGTTGACGCCGCGGACGGCCGAGACTCGGGAACGGCTGACCGGCTGACGGTACGCGACCACCGCGAGGGTTTCCAAAGCGGCCTGGGTGAGCCGGGCCTGCTGGCCGTCCAGGACGAACCCCTCGACGGCGGCGGTGTAGGCCGGGCGCGTGTAGTAGCGCCAGCCGCCCGCGACCAGCCGCAGCTCGAAGCCCCGGCCCTGGGTCGCGTACTCGTCGGCCAGCTCGCGCAGCGCGTCCGCGACCGCGCGGCGCGGACGCTGGAGGACCTTGGCGAGGTTCTCCTCGGTGGCGGGCTCGTCGACGACCATGAGGACGGCCTCCAGGGCGGGCTTGAGATCCAGCTCGGCGACCTCGGAGAGCCCGGCGGGTGTCCGCTGCTCGCTCAACTCGCTACCTCTTCCTTCTCCTTCTCGGGCGTGGCCGTCTCCTTCTCGGACTCCTTCTCGGGCTCCTTACGGGGCTTGGCCTCCTGGTCGAACTCGTCGGTGACCAGTGGCCGCTCACCCGCCTCGCCCGTCCAGCGGACCATGAGCGACCCGAGCGCCTCCGGCTGGTCCAGGAGGACCGCGCGCTCGCGGTAGAGCTCCAGGAGCGCCAGGAAGCGCGCGACGACCGTAAGGACGTCGGGAGCGTCCTCGGCGAGCGCGGCGAAGGTCGCCTCCCCCAGCTCCCGCAGCCGCGCGACCACCACCTCGGCCTGCTCCCGGACGCTGACCAGCGGGGCGTGGATGTGGTCGACGTACACCTGCGGCTTGGGCTTGGGCTGCATCGCCTTGACGGCCAGCTTGGCGAAGCCCTCGGGGCCGATGCTGATGACGACGTCGGGGAGCAGCTCGGCGTGGTGCGGCTCCAGGCCGACGGTACGGGGGTGACGGGCGGCCTCGGCGGTCAGCCGGTCGTTGAAGATGTCCGCGATCTGTTTGTACGCGCGGTACTGGAGCAGCCGGGCGAAGAGCAGATCGCGCGCCTCCAGCAGCGCCAGGTCCGCCTCGTCCTCGACCTCGGCGGCGGGCAGCAGCCGGGCCGCCTTGAGGTCCAGCAGGGTCGCCGCGACGACGAGGAACTCGGTGGTCTGGTCGAGGTCCCAGTCCGGCCCCATGGCGCGGATATGGGCCATGAACTCGTCGGTGACCTTGGAGAGGGCGACCTCGGTGACGTCCAGCTTGTGCTTGGAGATCAGCTGGAGGAGGAGGTCGAAGGGCCCCTCGAAGTTGGCCAGCCGCACGGTGAACCGATTGCCACCGTCCTCGGCTCGCGCCTCGCCCCGACCGCCCCCACCGCTCGCCTCGGCCCCACCGCTCGCCTCGGCCCCACCGCTCGCCTCGGCCCCACCGCTCGCGTCGGCCCCACCGCTCGCCTCGGTCCCGCCGCCGACGTCAGCCCCGCTGCTCGCCGCCCCGGCCGCCTCACCGCCGTGCCCACCCGCCGGGGGCGCCGCATCGAGGTCGGCCCGTGCGTGTACCGGCTCCGGCTCGTCCGCCGAGGGCCCCTTACGGCTGCGCTCACCGCTCGCGCCCCGCCGCTCGGCCGTGGCAACGGCCTCGGCCGTCGCCGGGGACGGCTCGGGCTCGGCGTCCGGCGCGGTGCGTTCCTCCGCGGCGGCTTCGGGCGCCTCTGGCTCCACGACGGCCTCACGCGCCTCGGGCGCTTCAGGCGCGACGGGCGCGGTGGGCGCCTCGGACACGACAGGCACCTCGGACACGACAGGCGCCTCGGGCGCGACGGGCGCGGCGGGCGCGGCGGGCGCCCCGGATGGCTCAGCAGGGGCCTCGGGCGCCGTCTGGGCGCCGTTCTGCGGCTCTTCCGCCGCTGCTTCCACCGCTTCCGCCGCCAGGGGCGGAGCGGGGCGCTGAGCGGCCTCCTGCGGAGGCGTGGGCGCGGTGGACCGGTCCGGACCCGTCGTGGCCGGCGCCGTGCCGGGGCCCCGGCCGAGGGAGCGGCGGGAGGGGCGGGGCGGCGGGGCGGGGGTGTCGTTCGTCGGCATCGCGGTCCAGGGTGCTCAGGGCCGGGCGGGGCAGCCCGTACGACCGGGCAGGCTATCGCCCGGCCCGGTCAACGGCCGCGGAGGCGGCGCACCAGGATGCTCGCGTCGCCGCGCGACTCGAGGTCGGCGAGGACGACCGCGACCGCCTCGCGGACGATCCGGCCGCGGTCGACGGCGAGCCCGTGCTCGCCACGGAGCACCAGACGCGCGTGCTCGAGGTCCATCAGCTCCTCGGCGGAGACATAGACCGTGATCTTCTCGTCGTGGCGCTCGCGCCCGCTGGGCCTGCGGTTCGGCGTACGGGCGCGGCGGCGGGCCGGGCCGTTCTGCTCGGCCGCGGCCGAACCGCCCTGGGCCTGACGGCCCTTGGGCCGGTCCCCGGCGGCGGGGCGCCGCTCACCGACCGCGTCCTGGGAGGCCGTCTCCCGTCCCGTGTGTTCGCCCGAGCCGGATTGCTCACCGTCCGCGCGCTGCTCCTGCCCTTCGCGCGGCTCGGCGCCCGTGTCGGGTTCGGTGGCGGGCGGGGGCACCCGGGGGCTCTCGCCGTTCGTCTGGCGGCGCCCGGCGGCGGGAGCGGAGGACTGGAGGCCCATCCCTCCCGTGGTGCGGAACAGTTCGTCGGCTCCCGGCAGACTCACTCGGCGTGACACCGGGCGAGCACCTCCCTGGCGAGCTGGCGATAGGCGGCGGCACCGACGGAGTTGGACGCGTACGTGGTGATCGGCTCACCCGCGACCGTGGTCTCGGGGAAGCGGACCGTACGGCCGATGACCGTGTGGTAGACGTGATCGTCGAACGCCTCGACCACGCGGGCGAGGACCTCACGGCTGTGCACGGTGCGCGAGTCGTACATCGTGGCGAGGATGCCGTCCAGCTCCAGGTCGGGGTTGAGCCGCTCCTGGACCTTCTCGATCGTCTCCGTGAGCAACGCCACACCGCGCAGCGCGAAGAACTCGCACTCCAGCGGCACGATCACCTTGTGCGCGGCGGTCAGCGCGTTGACGGTGAGCAGACCGAGCGAGGGCTGGCAGTCGATGACGATGTAGTCGTAGTCGGCCATCAGCGGCTTGAGCGCGCGCTGGAGGGTCGACTCCCGGGCAACCTCGCTCACCAGCTGCACCTCGGCGGCCGACAAGTCGATATTGCTGGGCAGCAGGTCCATGTTGGGCACGGCCGTCTTCAGCAGCACCTCGTCGGCGGACATGCCCCGCTCCATGAGCAGGTTGTAGACCGTGAGGTCGAGCTCCATCGGGTTGACCCCGAGGCCGACCGACAGGGCGCCCTGCGGGTCGAAGTCGACGAGCAGGACCCGGCGGCCGTACTCGGCCAGGGCCGCGCCCAGGTTGATGGTGGAGGTGGTCTTGCCGACCCCGCCCTTCTGGTTGCACATCGCGATGATCTTCGCGGGACCGTGGTCGGTCAGTGGCCCGGGGATCGGGAAGTACGGCAGCGGGCGCCCGGTGGGGCCGATCCGCTCGCGGCGCTGGCGGGCAGCGTCGGGCGCGAGCGTGGCCGCGTATTCGGGGTCTGGCTCGTACTCCGCGTCCGGGTCGTAGAAGTGCCCGTCGGGGAGGTCGTCGTAGTCGGCGAAGCGGGCGGGATCCGTGCCCCCCTGGTCGCCGGCCATGGCGTTCACGTGATGGCCGTCCATGCTGTGGCTCTGGTGGGCTGTCGTCGGGCTCTGGCGGGTTGCGAAGGTACGGACAGCGACGGAGCCGACAGCCTCGAGCCCCGAGGGGCCCTGGCCCCGCGCAGCCGGTCCTGGTTGACCACCCCCGGGAGAAAATGTCGACTCATTCACAAGTCGTCCTACCTCCTTGGTGACCAGGAAATTTCTCTATAGGTCAGCGTGACACCATGCCGACGGTTGGCGACTCTATGGCGTGTCACCGGTCCGCAGCAACACAATCCACCGGACACGGCACGATGTGTCGGCAATCGAACATCCCGATGTCAAGGGCGTGTGAACGGTGCCACGGAGATTTCAGCACCGCATAAAGCGTCTGAATAGTTGCATTTAGGGCGAGTTGGCCGAGCGGTGGTCGGCGCGCGATACGGGGCACAGCGGACACACCTTCGGCCGGGCCTCGTCCTTCGACAAGACCCGGCCGGATGCCCGATGTTGACATGTGGTTGACGGTCCGGGTTGACCGTCCGGCAACCGGGGTTCACGGGCCCGGCGGCCGGGTCCGGTGAACTCCGGGCGCCATTCAGCCGATCAGCGAGCCCAGTTCGACGACGGGCAGCTCATGGGCCTCGGCGACCGGGCCGTAGACGACCTGACCCTCATGGGTGTTGAGCCCCTTGGCCAGCGCGGCGTCCCGGCGCAGCGCGTCCCGCCAGCCGCGGTTGGCCAGCTCCACGATGTACGGGAGCGTGGCGTTGGTGAGCGCGTGGGTGGAGGTGTTCGGAACCGCGCCGGGCATGTTCGCCACACAGTAGAAGACCGAGTTGTGGACCTCGAACGTCGGCTCGGCGTGGGTGGTGGGACGGGAGTCCTCGAAGCAGCCGCCCTGGTCGATCGCGATGTCGACAAGGACACTTCCCGGCTTCATCCGGGACACCAGCTCGTTGGTGACCAGCTTGGGCGCCTTGGCGCCCGGGATGAGCACCGCGCCGATGACCAGGTCGGCCTCGAGGACGGCCTTCTCCAGCTCATAGGCGTTGGAGGCGATGGTCTGCACCCGGTTGCCGAAGATCCGGTCGGCCTCGCGCAGCTTGTTGATGTCCTTGTCGAGCAGGGTGACGTGGAAGCCCATGCCGATGGCGATCTGGGCGGCGTTCCACCCGGAGACGCCACCGCCGATGACGACGGCCCGCCCGGCGGCCACACCCGGCACCCCGCCGGGCAGCACGCCTCGGCCGCCGGCCGAACGCATCAGGTGGTACGCGCCGACCTGCGGCGCGATCCGGCCCGCGACCTCGGACATCGGCGCGAGCAGCGGCAGGGCGCGGTTCGCGGTCTCGACGGTCTCGTAGGCGATGGCGGTGGTGCCGGACTCCAGCAGCGCGTCGGTGCAGGCCCGGGAGGCGGCCAGGTGCAGATAGGTGAAGAGCGTCTGACCCTTGCGCAGCCGGTGGTATTCCTCCGCGATGGGCTCCTTGACCTTGAGCAGCAGGTCGGCCGTGGCCCAGACCTCGTCGGCGGTGTCGAGGATGTGCGCACCGGCGGCGGTGTACTCCTCGTCCGTGATGGACGAGCCGAGGCCCGCACTCCGCTCGATGACGACCTCATGGCCGCCTCGGACCAGCTCGTGCACACCGGCGGGGGTGATGGCCACACGGAACTCGTTGTTCTTGACCTCGCGGGGGATGCCGACCTTCACGTCGATCACGGTCCTTGAATGGGGGAAATGGAACATATCGCCATAGCCGACCACGGGTCGATACACCATCGACCATAGACAGGCAAACCGGCACGCGCGTCCGCATGCCGGAGACGACCGCAACAATCGCGGTACAGCCAGTCTAATGAAGGACGTCGCACTGTCTAGCCTTGCAATGCATCAATCTTTTGGGAGACCACTACTGATTTCGTAGGTCGGTAGCGTTTCAGGCCCCACTCTGAGGTGACGGACCGGTGTCTTCCGCCTCGCCCGCGTCGATCCTCCGGGCGGTGCGCCGCAGCGACCGCGCCACCGCGGGATCCCCGCCGAGCCGGTCCATCGCGTCCGCCGCATGGCGCGCCAGCTCGGCGTACAGCCCGGTGTCACCGCAGGTCCGGGCGGCCGCGGCGGTCTCCGCCCAGGTGCGCAGCGCCTCCCTCGGCCGCCCCGAGCGCTCCTGGGCGTCCGCGGTGCCGCCGAGCGCCCGGGCGTACCCCGGCTGGTCGCCCGCCCGGCGGCAGGCGGCCGCGGCGGCACGCCAGTCGCGCAGTGCCTCGCCCCACCGCCCGGCGTAGCCGTGGACGGTGCCGAGCCGTGCGTACAGCCGGGCCGCGGCGGGCGTGTCGCGGCGGCTCAGCCGCAGCTCCAGGGCGCGTCCGTACCAGTCGGCCGCCCGGTGCCAGTCCTCCAGCGCCTGGTATGTGCCGCCGATCGACTCCAGCGCACGCCCGGTCGTATACGGATCGCCCGAGGCGCGGGCGGCCTCCAGGGCGCTCTTGTAGCGGGCGAGGGCCTTGTCCACCCGGCCCGCCCCGCCGTCCAGATCGCCAAGGTTCAGCAGCGCGGCCGCCCGCTCCACCGGCAGATCGCGTCGCCGGGCCACGTCCAGCACCAGCTGATGCAGCCCGTACAGCTCCACCGCCGCGCCCTCGAAGCCCCGGTGGGCGGTCAGGGCGTGGGTCAGCGCGGCCACCAACCGCCGCGCCAAGGTGTCGAGTTGACCGGTCTCGACGGCCATCCGGGCGGCCTCGATCAGGGTGGGCAGCCGCTCCTCCAGCCAGTCGGCCGCCTCCGCCGACGACGAAAACCGCAGCGGCTTCGGCATTCCGGCCAGCTTCTTCCGGCCCGGCGAACCGGGGGGCTCGGCCGCCAGCCGGCAGGTGTGCAGCTGCCGTACGGCGCGCTCCAGCATCCGCGCCCGCGCCAGCTCCACCTCCGCCGGGCGCTCCTCGGCCGCCAGCCGCTCCCGCAGCAGCGGATCGAGACAGCCGGGCACCAGGTAGCGGCCGGTGCCGCGCGGGCGCAGCATCCCGTACGCGGCGAAGCCCTCCAGCGCCGCCTCGCCGTCCGCCACCGAGCAGCCGGCCAGCGCGGAGGCGATCTGGGCGTCGGCCGATCCGCCGGGCGCCAGCACCAGCAGCCGCAGCATCCGGGCGGCGGCCGACGGCAGCGCGGCGTAGGCCAGCCGGAAGGCGCGGGTGAGCGGGCGGGCGCCGTGGTCGAGGTCGCCCTCGTCCGGCGGCAGTTCGCGCAGCCGGGCCAGGGCGTCGTCCACCGACGCCTGGGGGCGGGCGGCGAGCCAGCCGCCGACCAGGACGAGCGCCGCGGGCTGGCCCGCGCACTCCTCGACCAGGGACTGCGCGGCCACCGGATCGCAGGTGATCCGGGTGGGGCCGGTGTACTGCGCCAGCAGCCCGACCGCCGCGCTCACATCCAGCCCGCCCACCGTGCACGGCCGCACATCCGGCACCCCGGTCAGCGGGCCGCGCGAGACGGCGACCACCAGGCAGTCGGGCTCGTCGGGCAGCAGCGCGTCCACCTGCTCGGCCCCGGCCACGTCGTCGAGCAGCAGCAGCACCCGCTTGCCGTCGAGGGCCGCGCGCAGCGCCTCGCCCAGATCGTCCTCGTCCGCCCCCGGCGGGGCGCTGACCCCGAGCCGTCCCAGCAGCTCACGGGCGGTGCGCTCGGTGGGGACGGGATCGCCGGCGGAGGTCGTCAGCCGGGCGCTCAGCACTCCGTCGGGGTAGTCGTCGGCGAGCCGCCGGGCGAGCTCCTCGGCCAGCGCCGTACGGCCCCAGCCGGGACGGCCCGCGATCAGCAGCACCCGGCTGCGGGCGGCCTTGCGGCCGGCGATGGTGTCCAGACCCGCGCGCTCGATATCGGCCCGCAGCGAGAGCAGCTCGCGCCGCCGCCCGGCGAACCCCCGCCCCACGGAGGCGGCCGCCGCGAACAGCACGGCCCGGGTCGCCCCGCTCCACACCCCGCCGTCCTGGGCGCCCGCGGTGGAGCGCCGTTGCCGCGGCGGGGTGTCGGAGGAGGAGGTCTCATCTCCGGGCGAACGGCCCGGGGCGGATTCCGGCGGACGGCCGGTAGCGGATTCCGGCGGACGGCCGGGGGCGGACGAAGCGGATGAAGCGGACGCGGCGGGCGGCGGCTGCCGCTTCCCTGGGGCCGTCGGCTCCCCATCGGTGTCGACCGCCTGCTCCGCCACGGGCCCACTCCCGTCCACCTGCGCGTACGAGCCCCTTCGGCTCACTATGAGCGTAGTTCACTCCGCGTCAGGTACCCGGTACTCGCCGCCCACAGCACGGACCGAAAATCACTCCATCGGATCTTCACCGAGGCCGAGCGGGGCCCATGCGCCCCATCAGTGGCTCAGGCAGTGGCTCAGGCGTCGAAGGGCCGGGCCGGCCAGGAGGCGTCGGCGGGCCGGAGGGCGTCGATGCCGTCGCCGGAGAGCGCGGCCCGCAGCGCCAGCGCGCCCGTCGCGAGGCAGTTGTTGTGCAGCTCGCCCGCGAGCGCGCCGCGCACCAGCTCCTCCAGGGACACCCGGGCGAGCTCCATGTCGGCCTCCTCCTCGGAGACCTCGAACCGCTCGCCCTCGGCCACGGAGACCTCCCGGGCCAGGAAGATCCGCACGGCCTCGTCACAGCCGCCGGGCGAGGTGTAGAGGTCGATGAGGACCCGCCAGTCCTCGGCCTTGACGTGCGCCTCCTCGTACAGCTCCCGCTGGGCGGCGTGCAGCGGGTTCTCACCGGGGATGTCCAGGAGCCCGGCCGGGATCTCCCACAGCCGCTGCCGGACCGGGTGCCGGTACTGCCGCAGCACGATCACGCGGTCGTCCTGGTCCAGGGCGAGGACGGCGACGGAGCCGGGGTGGACCTGGTAGTCGCGCTTCACCCGGCTCCCGTCGGGCATCTCCACCTCGTCCGTGCGCACGCTCGTCTTGTTGCCGGTGAACGGCGTGGCGGTGGCGGTGACCGGCCATTCCTCGGGGGTGTCCTGGATGCGCATGCTTGCCTCAGCGTCCTTTCCGCGTGCGGTTGCCGGGGCGGTGGGCCGCGCCGGCCGCCCGCCCCTGCCAACCGTAACGGTCAGACGCTCGCGCCCCGCGTCTGAGCTGCCACCTGTCGCCCGACCGCAGCCTTCACCAGGCCCGCGAAGAGCGGGTGCGGACGGGTCGGGCGGGAGCGCAGCTCGGGGTGGGCCTGGGTGCCGACCAGATAGGGGTGGACCTCGCGCGGGTACTCCACGTACTCCACGAGCTTGTTGTCCGGGGATGTGCCGGAGAAGACGATCCCGGCCTTCTTCTCCAGCTCACCGCGGTAGGAGTTGTTGACCTCGTAGCGGTGGCGGTGGCGCTCCTCGACATACGGCTGGTTGTCGTAGACCTCGCGGACGATCGAGCCCTCGGCCAGCTTGGCCGGGTACATGCCCAGCCGCATGGTGCCGCCCATGTCGCCCTCGCCCGCGACGATGTCGAGCTGCTCGGCCATGGTGGAGATCACCGGGTCGGTGGTGGCGGGCTCGAACTCGGTGGAGTTGGCGCCCTCGATGCCCGCGAGGTTGCGCGCGGCCTCGATGACGATGCACTGGAGTCCCAGGCAGAGGCCCAGCACCGGGATCTTGTTCTCCCGGGCGTAGGTGATCGCGCCGACCTTACCGATGACACCGCGGTCGCCGAAGCCGCCGGGGATGCAGACCGCGTCCACGCCGTCGAGCTGCTCCCGGGCGCCGGCCGCCGTCTTGCAGTCGTCGGAGGTGACCCACTTGATCTTCACGCGGGCGTTGTTGGCGAAGCCGCCGGCCCGCAGCGCCTCGGTGACGGAGAGATAGGCGTCGGGCAGGTCGATGTACTTGCCGACGAGCGCCACGGTGACCTCGTGGTCGGGCTCGTGGACCCGCTTCAGCAGGTCGTCCCACTGGGTCCAGTCCACGTCACGGAAGGGCAGGTCCAGCTTGCGGACGACATAGGCGTCCAGGCCCTCGGAGTGCAGCACCTTGGGGATGTCGTAGATCGACTTGGCGTCGATGGCGGCGACCACGGCGGCGTCGTCCACGTCACACATCAGCGAGACCTTGCGCTTGATGGAGGTGGGGACCTCGCGGTCGGCTCGCAGCACGATCGCGTCCGGCTGGATACCGATATTGCGCAGCGCGGCCACCGAGTGCTGGGTGGGCTTGGTCTTCAGCTCGCCGGAGGGGCCGATGTAGGGCAGCAGGGAGATGTGCACCACGAACACGTTGTCCCGGCCGACCTCGTGCCGGACCTGCCGGACGGCCTCCAGGAAGGGCAGCGACTCGATGTCGCCGACGGTGCCGCCGACCTCGGTGATGACGACGTCCACGTCATCGGTGGCCATGCGCCGGATGCGGTGCTTGATCTCGTTGGTGATGTGCGGAATGACCTGCACCGTGTCCCCGAGGTACTCACCGCGCCGCTCCTTGGCGATTACGGTGGAGTAGACCTGTCCGGTGGTCACATTGGCCGAGCCGTCGAGGTCGACGTCGAGGAAGCGCTCGTAGTGGCCGATGTCCAGATCGGTCTCGGCGCCGTCGTTGGTGACGAACACCTCGCCGTGCTGGAAGGGGTTCATCGTGCCCGGGTCGACATTCAGATACGGATCGAGCTTCTGCATGGTGACGCGCAGACCGCGCGCCTTCAGCAGCGCCCCCAGACTGGAGGCGGTAAGACCCTTGCCGAGTGAGGAGGCGACACCCCCGGTGACGAAGAGGTGCTTGGTCGTCATGGGCTTAGCGGCAATGGCCAAGAGGGGGCTCCCGTGGTCGCGTCGTGAGGGTGCGTACGGCAGCCGCTCCGGGGTCCGGGGGCGCCGCCGCTGAGGTTCGGGGGTTTTGTGCCCGCCGCTCCACGGGCTACCAGGGTAACAGCGCCCCGGAGCGGTCGTTGCTGACCTGGTTCCCGCGTTCGGTCTGCGCAATCGCCCGAACACCATGCGTGACCTGGCCACCCGATCGGCCGTGAGATGCGAGCCACGATGTGGACGGGCTCAAGCGGATCACCGTTGTCCGTCGTATCCTCATCGGACGCACGCATGCGAGCCACCCCGGCACGGCACCACCAGCACGCCCCCGGAACAAGAGCTCGTCAGAATTTTCCGAGACCGTAGGAAACGCCCTCCGGGGCGATACGGCCGTTCGAATGGGGAATGCACGTGGCCGGGCGTATCGAGGATTACGCACTGATTGGTGATATGCAGACGGCCGCCCTCGTCTGCAGAGACGGGACCGTCGACTGGCTGTGCCTGCCGAGGTTCGACTCCCATGCCGTCTTCGCCGGTCTGCTGGGCACCGAGGAACACGGTTTCTGGCGGCTGGGGCCCGCCGCCCCCGCGGGGAGCCGGCCGCCCACCGCGGACCGCCGCCGCTACCGCGGCGACTCCCTGGTCCTGGAGTCGGAGTGGGACACCCCGCGCGGCACGGTCCGTGTGATCGACTTCATGCCGCCCCGTGACGGCGCCCCGCAACTGGTGCGGATCGTCGAGGGGGTCAGCGGCCGGGTGCCGATGCGCTCCGCGCTGCGGATGCGGTTCTCCTACGGCTGGGTCGTGCCCTGGGTACACCGGGTGGACGGCCGTACCGTCGCCGTCGCGGGTCCGGACTCGGTGTGGCTGGACACCGAGGCCGACACCTACGGCAAGGACCTCACCACCTACTCGGACTTCACGGTGGGCCCAGGCGACCGGATCGCCTTCACCATCAGCTGGCAGCCCTCGCACCGCGAGCCGCCCGCCCTGCCCGAGCCGGAGGGCGCGCTGGAGGCCACCGAGGCGTTCTGGAAGGAGTGGGTCGAGCACTGCACGTACCACGGCCCCTACCGGGACGCGGTGGTCCGCTCGCTGATCACGCTCAAGGCGCTGACCTACGCCCCCACCGGCGGCATCGTCGCGGCGCCCACCACCTCGCTGCCCGAGGAGATCGGCGGCGTCCGGAACTGGGACTACCGCTTCACCTGGCTGCGGGACGCGGCGATCACCCTCTCCTCGCTGCTGCGCACCGGCTACCGCGAGGAGGCCCGCGCCTGGCGCGAATGGCTGCTCCGCGCGGTCGCGGGCGACCCGGAGAACCTCCAGATCATGTACGGCATCGCGGGCGAGCGGGAGTTGTCCGAGGCCGAGCTGACCTGGCTGCCCGGCTTCGAGAACTCCCAGCCGGTCCGGATCGGCAACGGCGCGGCGGGCCAGGTCCAGCTCGACGTCTACGGCGAGGTCACCGAGGCGCTGCACCTGGCCCATATGACGGGCCTGGCGCGCAACGACTACGCGAGCGTGCTCCAGCTGAAGCTGATCCGCTACCTCGAGGAGCACTGGGACGAGCCGGACGAGGGCATCTGGGAGGTGCGCGGGCCGCGCCGCCACTTCGTGCACTCCAAGGTGATGGCCTGGGTCGCGGTCGACCGCACCGTCAAGCTGATCGAATCCGGCGATGTGGACGGGCCGTTGGACCGCTGGCGGGAGCTGCGGGACGAGATCCACCGGGACGTCTGCGAGCGGGGCTACGACGCCGAGCGGAACACCTTCACCCAGTCCTACGGCTCCAAGGAGCTGGACGCCTCGCTGCTGCTCATCCCGCAGATGGGCTTCCTGCCGCCGGACGACAAGCGCGTCATCGGCACCATCGAGGCGATCCAGCGGGAGCTGTCGACCGAGGACGGCTTCGTGATGCGCTACCCCACCGCGGGCGAGGACGCCGGGGTGGACGGTCTCGAGGGTGACGAAGGGGCCTTCCTGGCCTGCTCGTTCTGGCTCGCCGACGACCTGGCGATGATCGGCCGGGTGGACGAGGCCCGGAAGCTCTTCGAGAAGCTGCTGGCGCTCCGCAACGACCTCGGGCTGCTGTCCGAGGAGTGGGACTCGCACAACCAGCGTCTGGTGGGCAACTTCCCGCAGGCGTTCAGCCATGTGCCGCTGATCGACACCGCGCTGCGGCTGACCGCGTCCGGCGCGTACGGAGGCTGACCTCCGGCCCGGGCCCGCGGGGGGGGGGGGCCCCCCACCTCCCGGGCCGCCCCCCGGGCGGGCGCGCGGGCGGGCGGCCCCGGCGGGGGGTGGCGCGGCCGCGAAGGGGCGGCTGAGCAGGTCGGAGGAAGTCCGCTACGGTTCGGGCAGCGCCCCGAAGGGGCGCGGGGCGGTGCCGATGTGCGGCTCCGCCGCGTGGGCGCGACCAGCCACGACGGCGCCGCAGTCGGCCGACGGCCCATCGCGGCACTTCCCGCGGAGCGCTTAGCGTGGCGGCATGGAACCACAGGGAACGATCACCGTGGCGCGGGCCCTCGGCCTTCCCGCCCTGCGCCGCGGGCTCCCCGAGGTGGTGTCCGGGCAGGAACTGCTGGACCGCCCGGTGCGCTGGGTGCACGCGGGCGAGGCGCCGAACATCGCCGCGCTGCTCAAGGGCGGTGAGCTGCTGCTGACCACCGGTCTCGGGGTCGGTCCGCGCCCCGCCGAGCAGCGCGCCTTCGTCCGCCGGCTCGCCGAGCGCGGCATCGCGGCGCTGGTGGTGGAGCTGGGCGCCCGGTTCCGTACCCTGCCGGGGCCGGTCGTGGACACCGCGCGCTCGTGCGGGCTGCCGCTGGTGCAGCTCCATCGCGAGGTGCCGTTCGTGACGGTCACCGAGGAGATCCACACCGAGATCGTCAATGAGCACTACGCCCTGCTGCGCCAGGCCGATGTGGTGCACCGGCAGGCCACCGAGGTGCTGCTGCGCGGCGGCGGGGTGCCGGAGATCCTGCGCCACTTCGCCGCCTTCGCGGCCAATCCGGTCTTCCTGGAGACCCCCGAAGGACAGCTGCTGTACGCGGCCGGGCCGGGCGGTACGCCCCCGGCGGGCGCGGCCGATCCACTGCAGGTGTGGGAGGGGCTGCGGGCGCCGCGCGCGGCCGAGCGGCCCGAGCCGCCGGCGGGCAGCGTGATCGCGGACATCCCGGGCGGCGGGCCCGGCCCCGGTGCCGTACGGGCGCGGCTGACCGTCCTTCCGGTGGCCGGGCCGCTGGGCCCGGTGCACCGGATCGCCGCCGAGCGGACGGCGGATCTGCTGGCGGTGGTGCTGCTGCGGGCGCGTCAGGAGGAGGAGCTCGCGGCGCGCGGGCGCGGGGACTTCCTCACCGATCTCGCCGAGGGCCGGATCGAGGCGTCGGACGCCCCCGCCCAGGCCCGGGTGCTGGGCTTCCGGCCGGGCTCGGGCGGGCCGCTGCTGCCGGTGGTGATGCGGCTGGTGGAGGATCCGCGGCCGCTGGCCGGGCGCGGGGAGAGCTGGGCCGCACTGGCGCACGCCGTGCAGGAGGAGCTGGCTGGGGTCGGGGTGCCGGTGCTGCTCGGCGTACGACTTCCGGAGGGGCGGGTTCCGCTGCTGGCGGGGCTGCGCGACGCGACCGAGCGGAGCGCGGTGGCCGAGCGGATCGCGGCGGCGCTGCGGGCCGGGGTGGAGCGGGCCTGGCCGGACCGGGCCGGCGCCCGGCCGCCGGTGGTGGTCGCCGGGCTCGCGGTCGGCTGGGACGCGGCCGGAGCCGAGCTGCGGCATGCGGCGGAGGCGGCGAACGCGGCGTGCGGATCGCCGCCCGACCGGGGCTGGTACGACGTACGCAGCCTGGATGTCGACCTATTGCTGTGGCGACTGCGCGAGCACGGCGATCTGGCCGCCTTCGTGGACCGGGTGATCGGTCCGCTACTGGCCCATGACCGCGCCGCCCGCCCGCCGCTGGTGCCGACGCTGGAGACATATCTACGGCATGCGGGGCGCAAGGCGGAGACGGCCCGCGCACTGCACCTCAACCGCCAGACGCTGTACGACCGGCTGGCCCGGATCGCGTCGCTGCTGGGCAGCGATCTGGAGGATCCCCGGACGGTGCTGGCCCTGGGGGTGGCCCTCCAGGCACGCCGCCATGTGCGGTAACACGGCGGCGGACCGCCCCGCCTGACGCGCGTACGGCCCACCGCGACGTAGGTGTGGCCCACCCGACACGGATGCGGCCCACCCCGACGCGGATGCGGCCCGCCTGACACGCATGCGGCCCGCCCCGACACAGGCACAGCCCACCCCGACGCAAGTGCGGCCCACCCGACACGGGAACGGCCCACCTGACACGGGCACGGCCCACCCATACGCGGATGTGGTCCGCCCCGCATGCCCGGGACCCCGTCCGGCGTCCCCCCGTGCCGCCGGGCGGGGAGTGGCTCCCTCGCTGTCCGCGGCGCCGCCCTCGCCGTGCGCCGCGAACTCCTCCCCGCCCGGCCGCCCGGTGCCGAACCGCGGCCGACGGCCCCTGCCCGGCCCGGCCCGGCGGATCTTCGCGGCCCGCGACGCCTGGCACGGCGCCCCCGGCCACCGCCGGGAGGCACCCCCCGCACCAGACGCCGCGGGCCTCGTGGCGGCGGCCGCTGACATCGCGGACGCGAAGACCGCTCCACCGGACGGGCCTACCGGGTGTGGGCCCCCGGGGGGGGGGGGGGCCCCCTGGACCCGGGGGTGGGGGGGGGGCGCCCGCCCC
>NZ_JBHYVB010000042.1:23090-65954 GCF_042750115.1 Streptomyces sp. NPDC059455 | reverse complement strand
CATGATGGTGTTCTCCGAACGTAAGAGACATGGGCGACGCGCAAGCGAACCCCGGACCCAGCTCAGCGGCCGAGCACGGTCTTCAACGCCTGCGCGGTCGCGGGCCAGACCGTCTGGCGGCTGACGCGGGTGACGAGATCCGCGGCGTCACTGTCCGCGACGCCGTAATCGCCCTGCCAGGTGATCGCCGTCTGCCCGTCGGCGGGCTGCAGCGAGATGGTGGTGCGGGAGGTGGAGACGGGGATGGGTGGGTCTCCCTGGAAGCTGTAGGTCAGCGTCATCCGGGTGTGATCCAGCTCGTCAAGCCGTTCGGTTACCGTGCTGCCGTCGGTGAGCGACAGTTCACGTACGGCACCGACCCGTCCTGATATGCCGCTCGCCAACTGGCTACCGTTCACCTGCGGGTGCCAGTGCATGTCCTCGAATGCGGCCAGGAGTTGCCAGACCGCTTGCGGGTTGCCGTCGATGACAGTGGTGTATTCGACCGTGATATCCACGTCAGATCCAGCTTCCGCCGTTGACGACAAGGGCCTGTCCGTTGATCCATTCGGCCTCCGGCAAGGCGAGGAATCGTGCCACGGGCGCGATGTCACTCGGCTCACCAAGGCGTCCGGCGGGTGCGGAGGCGGCGACGTACTGCGTCATCTCAGGGCCGAGGACGCCGCCATCCACAGCGAGGAAGCCGTCACCGACAGCGCCGGAGTGAATGCTGTTAGCGGTGATGCCCCGCGAAGAGAGTTCCTTGGCCAGCGTGCGGATGGTGGCGTTGGCGCCGTTCTTGCTGGTGGCGTAAGCACCGAAGCCGGCGCCCGCGCTCTGGGTGGAGCTGCTGGAGATATTGATGATGCGACCGCCGTCGGACAGTCGTCGGGCAGCTTCGCGCAGTACGTAGAAGACCGCGCGGGTGTTGACGGCGAGCACGCGGTCGAACTCGGCGTCGGAGATCTCGGCCACCGGCTGCAGCCGCGAGGCGACGCCGGCGTTGGCAACCACGATGTCCAGGCCGCCGAAGTATGCGATGGCCAGGTCGAACAGCTCCCGCACACTGCTGCTGCGAGTGAGATCCGCGGAAAGCGGCAACACATCGACACCGAGCTTGCGGATCGCCTCCGCGGCCTCGTGTGCCTCCGTCTCCCGGCTGCGGTAGTGCAGGACGATATTCGCCCCCTCCTCCGCGAGCGCCTCGGCGATGGCTCGGCCGATGCTGCGCGGTGCCCCGGTGACCAGTGCGGTCCTTCTGGCCAGGCGGCGGACACCAGGGCCTCGTGGCCCATTGGATTGATTCACGGTGACGCTCCTTGAGAATGGCGGCCGCGGATCGCGACCGCCTCCACCTCACCGTGCCCTCCGGCCGCTGGCGGTACGAGAGACCGCTTCTGCCTAGGACTGACAGGGCGATGCTCACTCGCTGTCTATGGGCGACCATGCATACATGGATCGCAATGAGCTCGCGCGTTGCCTGCGTCACTGGCGGGATCGTCTCAACCCTGTGAGCGTGGGGCTGTCAGCAGGCAGCCTGCGGCGCGCGCCCGGTCTACGCCGTGAAGAGGTCGCACAACTCGCCGGTGTGTCGGTGGACTACCTCGCCCGCCTCGAGCAGGGACGCGCCGGGAACCCGTCCCCTTCAGTGCTGGAGGCTCTGGCACGGGCATTGCGACTGACCGATGACGAAAACGCCCATTTGTTCCGTCTGGCCGGCCACGCGGATCCGCGGACCAGCGGCATAACCCGGCACATGACCCCAGGCGTCCATCGGATCATCGATCGGCTCGCCGACAGTCCCGTTATCGTCCTGGACGCGGCCTGGCAGCTCGTCGCCGCCAACCCGATGGCCACCGCCCTGCTCGGCGAGATGATCAGTGAACCGGCGCGCCAACGCAACCTCCTGTGGCGGCACTTCACCGGCATGCCTTCCCGGGTCGTCGCCACGCCCGAGGAGGACGCCGCCTTCGAGACCGCGGCCGTCGCGGATCTGCGCGCCGCGGTCGGCCGCTACCCGGACGAGGTGCCGCTGCGGACTCTCATCACCGATCTGCGCAAGGTGAGCCCCCGCTTCGACCAGCGCTGGCAGCACGGCTCGGTCGCGCGCCACATGGCGACGCGCAAGACGATCCTCCACCCACAGGTCGGGCCGATGACCTTGGACTGCGACGTCCTCACCGTCGAGGGCGGCGACCTGCGCATCGTGGTCTACACCGCCGAGCCGGGATCATCCGACGCACGCACACTGAGACTGCTCAACACCATCGGCACCCAGACGTTCACCGCCGCTCCGGAGTGACGCGAACTTTTCTCGAGAGTTGACCGCCGCCCGCTCGGGGCCAGTGCGCCTTCGCCTTCGCCCCTCACCGGGCTGGCCTCGCGGTCACTGACCCGGGCTTCCTCGGTAACCGCTGTATGGCAGGGGCTGCGCTTCCCTCCGCCATGGATGGCTACGGACGGTATCGGATTTCCAGCATCACGCAGCCTTCGGATGTCCGGTACGGTCCGTGCGGCATGCCCGGGGGGCGCGCCGTGAAGTGCCCGGCGGAGAAGGTCTCGTCGAGCGTCAGGTCGTGCAGGCTGCCTTCGAGCAGGTAGACCTCTTCGACCCACTCGTGTCGGATCAGACCGGAGGGCGAGGTATCTAGGCCGGGCTCCCAGCGCACCAGCCGGGTCAGTATCTCCGGATCGAGTTCGTTCCTGCTCAGGATCTTCTCGGTGGTTCCGGGCTGGGGTCCGGCGCGCCATGGCATTGCGCTGGATGAGAAGAACTCGCGCTCGGTCTTCAAGTTGGTGACCTTCCGTAAACAGTTGGAAAGCGGCCTACCGCCGGTCTGGGCTACGCGCCGCTCGGCCCGGGCGTGTGGTTGACACACCCAGAGGTCATATATACGTTAAGTATACGCCACGCCTTGGAGGGTAAATGCCAACGCCTATCACGGAGATCGAAGGCATCGTCGGACGAAAGGTGCGCCGGGACATCAGTCGGCTGGTCGCGTTCGCGCGGGGGAATCTGGAGCGCGCGGCCCAGTCGATAGCGGACCACCCCTCGCCGCACATCGGCATCGTGTGCGGGTTCTTCGTCCGGCACGCGGAACCACCGTCACCTGAGACGGACGGCCTGAACGGCATGGGCCAGCTCGCCGCGGGGTTCATCGAGGCCGGTATCCCCGTCACGGTGATCACCGACGCGCCATGCGCCAAGGCGGTCTGGGCGGTCACTGGTGTCCTGCCGGGAAGGGTCGCGCTGGAGGTTGTATCGGTGGACCCCGACGCCGTACGGAGCCTACGCGGGCGTCTGGAGTCGGCGGAGCAGCCGCTCACCCACCTCATCGCGATCGAGCGCTGCTCGCTGGGTGCCGACGGGAGGGCGCACCGTGAGCACGGATGGGACATCTCGGACGATACCGCGCCACTGGACTATCTGTTCGAGGATGACGGCTGGAGCTCGCCCTGGACCACCATCGGTATCGGTGACGGCGGCAACGAGATCGGCATGGGTGTACTGCCCCGGGAGATCGTCGAGGAGGACATACCGAACGGCGCCCTGGTCGCCGCGCGGACCGGCGCCGACCATTTGATCGTCTCCGGCGTGGCCAACTGGGGTGCCTACGGCTTGCTCGGGGCGGTCGCGAGCTTGCGGCCCGATCTCGCCCCGCACCTGCTCAAGCACTTCCACGCGCAGTCCGAGCACGACGTCCTCACCGCGGCGGTCACCATCGGCCAGGCTATCGACGACAGCCGTGTCGATCGACTCGGCCAGTTGCAGATGACGATCGACAGGCTTCCACTCGACGACCACATTGACATCATCGAGTCCATCACGGCCGTTTTGTCACAGAGCTCCTGACCAAACCGAACTCAGCCCCCTGCCAGCGGGTCGGCAACCGGTGTGACGTAAAGAGCAGAGAAAGCAATGACAGGCACAGCACGTATTGTCCTTATCCACGCGACGCCCGTCGCCATGGCGCCCGTCCATGACGCGTTCACAAGAGAATGGCCCGAGGCTGAGCTGACGAATCTGCTCGATGACGGGCTCACTACCGAGCGGGCACGCCAGGCAGAGTTGGCTGAGGAGTTGATCGAACGTTTTGTGGATCTGGTGCGCTATGCCTACCGCACCGGCGCCGACGGCATCCTGGCGACCTGTTCGGCGTTCGGCCCGGCGATAGACCGCGCGGCGGCTCTGCTGCCCGTGCCTGTGGTCAAACCGAACGAGGCGATGTTCCGGGCGGCGCTCGCATACGGCACCGACATCGGGATGCTTGCCACGTTCGCGCCCTCGGTCCCGACCATGGCAGACGAATTCGCTGCCGAGGCGGAACGCCTGGGATCGCCTGCGAACCTCAAGTCGATCGTCGTCGACTCCGCGATCGACCTGCTGCGTGCGGGGGACGCAGGGTCACACAACCGGCTGGTCGCGGAGCAGGCACCAAGGCTCTCTGACTGCGACGCCATCGTCCTGGCCCATTTCTCCACCTCGCAGGCGGTGGAGCGGGTCCGCGCACAGGTGGCCGTCCCCGTCTTCACCGCACCACAGACAGCCGTCCTCGCCCTGAAGGAGGCTGTCCGTGGCGCCGTGTGACCGCTACTGTCCCCCCAGCCGACCCGTCGGCCGACGTGATCGGAAAGGGGCGCGGGCGTGATGCTCGGATGCATCGCCGATGACTTCACGGGTGGTACCGATCTCGCATCCGCGCTGGTGGCGCGGGGGATCCGAACCGTGCAGGTCATCGGCGTCCCCGATACGGGGGAGGAGGTTGTGCGGTCGGGCGCGGAGGCGGTCGTCGTCGCGTTGAAGACCCGCACGGCGCCGGTCGCCGACGCGGTGGAGCAGTCCCTCACCGCGCTGCGGTGGCTGCGGGAGATCGGCTGCGAACGCTACTACTTCAAGTACTGCTCGACTTTCGACTCCACTCCGGCGGGCAACATCGGCCCGGTCGCGGAGGCATTGATGGACGCCCTCGACATGGATTTCACCGTCCTATGCCCAGCGCTGCCAGCCAACGGCCGTACCGTCCGCGACGGCCGGCTCTTCGTGGGCGATGTGCCATTGGACGAGTCTTCCATGCGCCAGCACCCCTTGACACCGATGGATGACGCGAACGTCGTCCGGTTGATGCGGCGACAGACTCACTCGCGAGTTGGTCTGGTCGGCCACGGAACCGTGGGCCAGGGGCCGGAGCGGATCCGCGCCGAGTTCGACGCGTTGCGCAGGGCGGGAATCCGGTTCGCCGTCGTTGACGCGACGGACGACAATGACCTCCTTGCCATCGGCCGTGCGTGCGCTGATCTGCCGCTGGTCACCGCGAGTGCCGGGTTGGCGATGGGGCTCGCGGAGACTCTCCGTGCCCAGCCGCATCGTCTCACCAACGGTGGGCCCCCCGCTCCGGTACTATCCGGCGGGGCGCGAGCCGTCATCGCGGGCAGTTGCTCAGCAGCGACGAATGCCCAGGTCGAGGCGGTGCGAGCGGTGTACCCGACCTTCCCCGTCGACCCCTTCGCGATCGTCCGAGGCGAGGATGTCGTCACAGCGGCACTGCGCTGGGCGCGCCCGCTTCTGGCGCACGGTCCGGTCCTGCTGCACGCGACGCAACCGGCTCGGAATGTCACAGCGGCGAAGTCCTGGCTTCCCGGCGACACCGCCTCACGGGTTGAGGACACCCTCGCCTCGATCGCCCACGGCCTTGTCGACATGGGGGTCGGCCGGTTGATCGTCGCCGGCGGGGAGACATCCGGCGCGGTCGTAGGGGCACTGGGTGTTACGGGGCTGGTCATCGGGCCGGAGATCAGTCCGGGAGTCCCGTGGACCTGGGCGCTCGGCACCCCCCGGCCACTCGCACTCGCGCTGAAGTCGGGGAATTTCGGCTCGCGCGACTTCTTCCTCGACGCCTGGGAGCGGCTGCCATGAACCTGATCACGAAGGGCCACGAAGCCCGGCCGCGGGAACGGCTCGCCGCTCTGGGCGCATCCCTGTTCGCCCGCGGGCTGACCACCGGGACCAGCGGCAACCTCAGCGTGCGCGTGTCCGACGGATGGCTGATGACGCCCACCAACGTGAGTCTGGGCACCCTTGACCCGGATCGGCTGTCAAAGCTGGACGAGAACGGGCGCCACGTCGGTGGGGACCGTCCGACCAAGGAAAGCCTCCTGCATCTGGTGCTGTACAGGCAGCGACGGGACGCCGGCGGCATCGTTCACCTGCACTCGACCTACGCGGCGGCGGTGTCCTGCATGGACGGGCTCGATCCGGCTGGGTGCGTTCCGCCGCTCACCGCCTATTTCGCCATGAGGGTCGGTCGACTGCCCCTCGTTCCCTACCACCGACCCGGCGACCCGGCGCTGGCCACCGCGATTTACGACCTCGCCGCCCGTTACCACGCGATCCTGCTGGCCAACCATGGGCCGATCGTCAGCGGTACGACTCTGGACTCCGCGGCGGCGGCGATCGAAGAACTGGAGGAGACCGCGAAACTCTTCCTGCTCCTGCGCGGAATACCGACTCGCCCGCTCAGCGACCAAGAGGTCTCACAACTCGACCGTGGTCACTGACCTCACCTTGCCATGACAAGGCGACTTCCCGGCTACGCGTCGCATGGCCGCCTACCGAACCCGACAACCGCTTCCGAGAGGACAGCAATGAGTGATATCAAGCTCCAGCACCGCATGGTGTGGGCTGACGACCTCCGGTTCCACATCGTGGAAGCCGGCGAAGGACCCACGATCGTCCTGGTCGCGGGATTCCCGCAGAGCTGCTACGCGTGGCGGCGCCTGATGCCGCTGCTCGCGGACCGTTTCCACGTGATCGCCGTCGACCTCCCTGGGCAAGGCGACTCCGACAAGCCGGTGGACGGCTATGACACCCTGACGACCGGCAAGCGGCTGCGCTCGCTGCTGAAGGTCCTCGGTGAGGACTGGTATGTGTTGGTCGGGCACGACATCGGCGCCTGGGTGGGTTACGCCTACGCCCATCAGTTCGCCGCCGACCTGCGAGGAGTGGTGCTCCTCGACGGCAACATCCCGGGTGTCACCCTGCGGCCGACGATCACGCTCGGCCCGGACAACTGGCGTAACTGGCACTTCCTGTTCAACCCGATCCCCGACCTGCCCGAGGCACTGCTCCAGGGACGCGAGCGCATCCTCATCGAATGGTTCTTCAGCAGGAAGACCGCCAACTGGATGTCCACCTTCAGCAAGGCCGACATCGACGAGTACGAGCGCGTGTACCAGGCCCCGGGTGGACTGCGGGGCATGCTCGGCTACTACCGCGCGGTCCTGGAGGACATCGAGCAGAACACCCCCCTGATGCGGCGGAAGATCGGCGTCCCGGTGCTCGCCCTCGGTGGCGAGGTCGGCTCCGCCCCCGATCTCTACGAGAGCATGCGGCCGCTGGGCCACGACGTGCGCGGCGGAGTCATCGTCGGCAGCGGTCACTACATTCCCGAGGAGGAACCCGAGGCGCTCGCACGGGAAATCTCCGACTTCGTCAACGATCTCAAGGCATAGGGAGCGGAAGATGGCGACACCGAACGAGAAGGCTTCCGCCCCGAGTGGCTACGTGACTCCCGTGGTGGTGCACCAGGGCGTCGCGTACGTCAGCGGTCAGCTTCCCCGGAAGGACGGCCGGATTGCCTACCACGGGAAGGTCGGCGCGGACGTCGACCTGGAGTCCGCCAGGGCCGCCGCGCGGCTGTGCGCACAGGCGTGCCTCAACACTCTGGACAGCGAACTCGGCGGAGAGGGGGGCCGGGTCCTGCGGATCCTCAAGATGACCGGATTCGTCGCCTCGGCCCCAGATTTCACCGCTCAGGGGAAGGTGATCGACGCAGCGTCCGAGGTCTTGATCGGGACCCTCGGCGACTCCGGCCGGCACGCACGAAGCGCCATTGGCGTAGCGCAACTCCCGCACGGCGCCTGCGTCGAGATCGAGGTTGTCGCTGCGCTCGGCACCCCGTCATGACGACGGACCACGGGCTGCGCTTCAGCGCGAATCTGGGCTGGCTCTTCGGTGAAGTGCCGTTCGAGGAGCGCTTCGACGCCGCGGCCAAGGCAGGATTCTGTGCCGTCGAGTACGCCTCGCCCTACGGTCGTTCACCGGTGGAGCTACGTCGGCGGCTGAAGGAGGCGGGGCTGCGCCAGGTGCTGATCAACAGTCCGGTGGGGCCTCCGGGGACGCCCACGGCCGCGGGAACGGCATGCATGCCGGACCGCGTCGGGGAATTCCGCGACGGCGTCATACGGGCGCTCGGCTACGCCGTCGAGCTGGAGTGTCCGCTTGTCCACCTGCGGGCCGGCGTACGGCCCGCAGGTGTCCCGCACGACACGGCCTTCTCCCGGTACGTCGCGAACGTGGCGTGGGCAGGACAGCTCGCCTCCAACGCGGGCGTCCGGCTGGTCATCGAGGCGGTCAACGCTCGGGACATTCCGGGCTACTTCCTCCAGACCCAGGAACAGGCCGCGGGCGTCGTGGCGGCTGTCGGCAGTGACCAGGTTGGCATGCTCTTCGACATCTACCACTGCCAGATGAGCCAGGGCGACCTGAGCGCCCGCCTGGAGGAATTCCTGCCGGCCATCGCTCACATCCAGGTGGCGGACGTGCCCGGCAGGGCAGAACCGGGCACTGGGGAGATCGCCTGGGACTTCGTGTTCGACCGGCTGCGGGCACGTGGATACCCGGGCTGGATCGGCTGTGAGTATCGCCCCGCGAATGCCACCGCCGACGGGCTCGGATGGCTGACGAGGTACGCCCCGGAAGGGAACGGGTGAAGCAGTCGTGCGCAAGACGCAGGATCACGGGCATGTCACACTCTTCAGTACCCTGGCGGTGCGGAGCGCCCTGGAACACCAACTGCTCGAAGAGTTCACCGAGGCGACGGGCACAGCTGTCAGGGCTGTCTTCGATCCGACGTCCGTACTGAGGAAACGGCTGGCCTCGGGGGAGTGCCCCGACGTCCTGATCGCCATCACGGACGACATCAGGCAACTGGCCGCGCAGGGCGCCGTCGACGGCGCGGCGCGACTGCCGCTCGCCAGCACCGGAGTCGGTCTCGCGGTCCGTGCGCGAACACCGCACCCACGGATCGAGACTGTCGATGAGCTGATTCGTACGCTGCGCGACGCGCGGTCGGTCGCCTATTCGAGAACCGGGGCCAGCGGCATCTACTTCGCCCGGTTGCTGGCCGAACTCGGGGTGGCCGAGGAGGTGAACGCACGTGCCACGGTCGTGGAGAAGGGTTTCACCGCGGACGCTTTGCTGGACGGCAGAGCGGACCTTGCCATCCAGCAGGTGAGCGAGCTGATGGCGGTCCGTGGCGTCGATGTGGTCGGCCCCTTCCCGGCTGGTGCCGACCACGACACCGAGTTCAGCGCCGTACCGTCCATGGCCGCGGCGGGCCTGCCCCCCGCGCTGAAGCTGGTGCGCTTCCTCGCGTCCGAGCAGGCGCGTTCGACCTATGGGGCATTCGGTCTCAAGGCCGCGACCGGCAACGGGATCCGAGCGAGCTGAGCCGTGAGCCGGGTGTGCTCAATTCCCCGGCAGGACGAGAGGGCGCAGCTTGACGGGGAACGGAGCGACCGTGTTGCTTTGCAGCAGCCGTACCAGGCGGTCCTGCGTGGCGCCTGCGTGTTCCGGCAGCACCTCGGTGAGCGCCTCGCGGTCCTTGTCCCGCACCGCTTCGATGATGCGGTCATGCTGCTGGACATTGAGCTCGAACTGCTCGTCCTGCTGCTCGGGCAGCGCCGACTCGAGTGTGTAGAGATAGACGAGCAGCCGACGCACATGGCGGTGGGTCGATTGGGCGAAGTCGTGGAAGAAACTGTTGCCGATCGACTGGTTCATGCGCATGTGGAACTGCTCGTTCAACGCGGTGATGTTGAGGTACCTGCGGTTGTCTACCTCCACGCGGTACACCGACTGAATGCGTTCCAGATCGTCGGCGAGCGTCTCGTCGTCGAGCCTGCACAACTGAGCGAGGTTGTTCTCCACCAGTTGGTGAGCCACTACGATCTCGCCGATCTCCGCCAGATCGAGCTTGCGGACGAATGTGCCACCCCGGTTGGGCAAGATCTTCACAAAGCCCTCCGCGGCCAGCTGGTTGATGGCCTCCCGCGCCGGGGTCCGGCCCAGCTGGAACTCCTTGAGCAGCAGCGGCTCGTCGATCCGGCTACCCGGCGGGATCGTCAGGTCGATGATGCGGGAGCGGATCTTCTCCACGGCGGCCCCGGTCTGGGAGACCTTTTTCGGGGAGGCCGGGGTCCGGCCCATTGCGGCGTTCGTCTCCGCTGCCAGCATACTTGGCTCAGTTTGTCCGGTCTTCGACATGGCGGCCGCCGCTTTCCGGCTTTCCGGCATTCATCACTCTCCTGCGAACGGGAACGACGGGTGAAGCATCATCCGGACGTTCCGCTATGGTCCACGGCGTCGGCCCGGAAGGGCACGCCGTTACGTGCCCCTTGGCCGCCCAGACGCCACCGATGGTAACCGGCGTCCGCCTCCGTGCACGGGGGTGGGCGCGGCACCCCATGGGCTCGCTGCCTTGGTAACAGCCCCGTTTCACGTCATCACACCCATGTGAGAACCCTGGACACGTCACCGATACGCCAAGTATACGTTAAGTATCCATTGGGAGGCGGAGCCATTGATGCCGAATACACCCGACAATGATCTGTCACGGTCGCGGCCGACCGTGACCGCGGCCGGGGCGGCGGCCGCATCGGCCGCCCACCACACGTCGACGAGGCCGGAGGACGATGCCGGGCTGGCGCGAGGACTCAGTCCGCGGCACATGCAGATGATGTCCATCGGCATGGCCATCGGCGTGGGGCTGTTCCTCGGCTCCGGGCAGGGCATCCACATCGCGGGTCCGGCACTGCTCATCGCCTACGCCCTCGCGGGGGCGGTCGTGTACTGCCTCATGCGCGGCCTGGGGGAGATGGCCGTCCATTCGCCGCACGCCGGATCGTTCAGCGAGTACGCCCGTATCCATGTCAGCCCCTTTGCCGGGTTCGTCACCGGCTGGACGTACTGGCTGCAGTGCATCGTGGGCCCGATGGCAGAGCTCACGGCGAGCGGTGTCTACATGCACTACTGGTATCCAGACCTTCCGCAGTGGGTACCCGCGCTCATCGGCTTGGTTCTGCTGTTCGGTGTGCACTGGGTCTCGGTCCGGATGTTCGGGGAGTCCGAGTTCTGGTTCGCCCTGATCAAGATCATCGCCATCGTCGGACTGATCCTCTTCGGGGCCGTCATCATCGTCACCGGTGTGACCGCACTCGGCCATGGTGCGAGCCTGAGCAACCTCTGGAGATTCGGCGGCTTCTTCCCGAGCGGCGGGCACGGCTTCTTCCTCACCCTGCAGATCGCCGTCTTCGCGTTCATCGGGGTGGAGATGCTCGGCATCACAGCGGGCGAGGCGGCACACCCGGAGCGGACGATCCCCAAGGCGGTGGGCAACGTCATCTGGCGCATCATCGTCTTCTACATCGGCGCGCTGTTCGTCCTCATGGTCGTCCAGCCGTGGACGCGGTACACCGCTGACGTGAGCCCGTTCGTCTCGATGTTCTCGAAAGCGGGGCTGGCTGGCGCCGCCGGAATCATGAACTTCGTCGTCCTGACTTCGGCGCTTTCCTCATGTAACGCGAATATGTTCTCGGCCAGTCGGCTGCTTTACGGCCTGGCATCCGCGGGTTCGGCGCCACGAGCGCTCTACCACACGACACGGCGACGGGTGCCGGGGCGGGCGCTGACGGTCACATCGCTCGCCGTCGGCGTCGGGGTGCTCTTCAACTATCTGGCGCCCGCTCATGCCTTCATCACGCTGACCAGTGTCGTCAGCGCCTCCGGGCTGTGGACGTGGAGCATGATCGCCATTTCCCATATGCGGTTCCGCCGTCGGCTGGCGGTGGAGGGCGCACCTTTGCCGGCGTTCAGGCTGCCCGGCGCTCCCTGGACGAACATCTTCGTGGTCGCGATGGTGGTCATCGTCCTGGTGAGCCTGGCATTCGAGGGTGACACACGAGTGGGCCTGTACACCGGTGCGGTCTGGTTCGCCCTTCTCACCATCATCTACGTCGTCCGCCAGCGGGTCGTGCGGGTGTGGTGAGGGTGGTGGGGGGGGGGGGGGGGGGCGCCGGCGCCCGCCCCCCCCCCCCACACCGGCCACGGTGACGGGGACCGCCAGCAGGGCGATCACCAGGGCGGGAAGGGCGTCCTCCATCCGCTGGTCGACCTGGTCGCCCGGTGCATCCCGGACGGCCGCACGGACGAGGGATCGCCGCGCCCGCCCATGGCGCCAGTCCCGGGGCCTGCCGACCTCACCCAAGGTCATCTCCCGGCAGGTATCGCCGGTCCACACCGCCGCCACGGGGCGAGAGGCATCCGCCAGTTAGCCTCCGCGTTTCGGTTGGGTCGGCTGAGGTGGGTTGATGTGGTCGGCGGATGCTTGGTGCCAGGAGGGCATGGCCAGGGGCCCGGCGCTTTGGCCGGGTGCTCCAGGTTTCTCGGGTTGTGGTCGGACAGCGGCGGGTTCGCTGGTGAGGTGGCCGGTTGGGGCAGGGCCACGAGGCGGGCGAATGCCGTGGCCAGAGCGTGGCGCCAGGGCCAGGTTTCGGCGATCCGCAGGTAGAGGCGGCGCCCGCCGCGGGTGATGCGGGCGGGGTGCCGGTAGCGGAGTTTCTTGGGTTCGGCGGCGGCGAGTTTGCCGTCCAGCAGCAGGGCCCGGGTCGAGGCGAGCAGGTCGATCGCGGTCAGGGACAGTTCCAGCCAGGCGGCGTTGATGGCGAAGTGGCGGGACGGGAAGCGCCCGAAGCCGATGGTCTTGCCGCACCGGATGCGATCCTCGATGCGGGCATGTGCTCGGTGGCGCACTTCCAGGTGCTGCAGAGGTCCGCCACCCGTGAGAGGGGTGTCGGTGAGAAATACCTGGTGACGCAGGCCCTCGTCCAGGTCGAACAGGGACAGCTGGGCGTCAGGATGGGGCCGCTCACGCCGCACGATGATTCGGGTGCCGTCCGGGTAACCGGTCAGGTCCACCATGCCGGTCAGTTCGGCAGTCTGTGCCCCGTCGCGCAGGGAGCCGTTCTGTTCCAGGGCGGGGTGCCAGACCTGGTCGGGCAGGGCCCGGATCGCGCGGCGGACCGGCTCGGTGAAGGCGTGCCCGACGGAGAAGTGGGCGCGGATTCCGCGCGAGCGCAGGGTGCGCCGCGCGAGCGCAGGGTGCGTATGTGGTGCAGGAATGCCTTCGCACTTCCGGCGCTGTCGGCGGGGATGAGGAGGTCGGTGCCGTGGCGGTGGGCGTCGGGGATCTGGGCCAGGGCCGCTTCCAGGACGGTGATGTGGTCGTCTGCGGTGTTGGCGCCGGCGTTGCCCGCCCGCGGCCGACGTTCCTCAGCAAACGGCCGACCTCCCTCATGGCTAGCCGCGATGGTCGCCCTGATGCCTCAGAGATCACGATCAGTGAGCTCTACCGGCTCCCGTTGGTGCACGTGCCCGCCAACGTCGCATTCCACCGTTCGATCGAGGCGCACCTGCGCGCCCAGGGGCTCTCTGACTTAGAGTGATCATCCGGCTCGGTCACGCAGAGTCGATGAAGCGGGCGGTGATCGGTCGCGGGTGGGTCGCGTTCATGCCTCAGTACTGCGTCCTGTCCGAGCTCGCGCACGGCTCGCTCCGTGAGGTGACGTCCGCGGACTGTGCCTGACGGAGCGGATCTCGCTCGTTCAGCGACGGGACGATTACCTTTCCCCCTCCAGCAGGTCGTTCGGGACGCGGTGGCGCGAGGCGTGTCGGATGCTCGTGGGGCCTGGGATGGCCTGCGTCATATGCCATCGGTTATGAGCACATCGTCATTATTGTCTTGGACTTATCGTCCGCGTCATCCCTACTGTGTGATGACCGCCACTCCCCGCCAGCATCGCGGGTCCGGAATCGGGGCGGCCTTTCGCTCAGTCTCGGGACCATCACGACCACGAGGACTCCACATGACGATATCGGCGACCCCTGTAGGCACTCGTTTCACCGGCCCCTACTACGTTCGCGGCGAAGACGGTTACGAGGCGGCCCGGCTCGCGCGGATCTTCAGCACCCGGCATCCCAAGCGCTACCCCGCAGCCATCCTCGTGCCGCACACCGAGCAGGACATCATCGAGGGCGTCCGGTTGGCCCAAGAGCAAGGGTGGCAGGTCGGCGTCCGCGCCGGTGGGCATAGCTTCCCGGTCTGGGGGATGCGCGACAACGCTCTACTGATCGACCTCGGCGAGTTCAAGGAGATGGAGTACGACCACGAGACCCACATAGTTTCGGTGACGCCCGCGGTCCAGGGAGGCGTGGAGCTAAACACCTACCTTCAGCCGCATGGCCGTTTCTTCGCCGGTGGCCGCTGCCCCACCGTCGGTGTCGGCGGCTTCCTTCTCCAGGGTGGTATCGGCTGGAACTTTCGAGGCTGGGGCTGGGCGGTCGAACGGCTCGTGGCCATCGACGTCGTGACGGCAGCGGGCGAGCTGGTTCGGGCTGACGAGAGCCAGAACGCCGACCTGTTCTGGGCCGCACGAGGTTGCGGCCCCGGATTCCCAGGCCTCATCACCCGGTTCCACATCCACACCCGGGCGATCCCGCAGGCGCTGACCACCACCAAGCAGTTCTTCCCGATCGAGAGGTACGCCGAGGTGCTGGCCTGGCTCAACGAGGCCCAAAAGGCGATGCCGAAGGACAACGACTTGCTGGGTATTTCGTTCCAACCCGACTTTGAAATCCCTGGGCACAGCGGCGGTTACGTCTTCGGTATCTCGGCGACGGCCTACTGCGACACCGCCGAGGAGGCACAGACCATCCTGGCGCCCCTCGCTGACAACCCCTTCCTCACTGATGCGCTCCTGGTGGTGCCGCCGACGCCGACCACCCTGGCCGACGAATACGCGTTCGTCGACGCCGCGCACCCCGCCGGCTACCGCTACCGCGTGGAGTCCGCATGGGTCGACGGACCTCACACTGACATCGCCTCGGCGTTGAAGATGCTCGTGGCCGAGCGCCCGATCCACGAGAAGGGCTACACCTTCTTCCAGTACGCGCTCCCTATTGATGGGCCCGACATCGCAATGTCGATGCGCACGGACCTGATGGTCGGCGCCTACATCATTTACAGCAACCCTGAGGACGACGAGCACTACCGACAGTGGGCGCTCGACGCCATGAAGCCGCTCGAGCCCTACTCGGTCGGCCAGTATTGGGGTGACAGCGACCAGGAGCACCGCGAGGTCCGGTGTCTCACCGATGAGGCGTGGAGCCGCGTGCGGGACGTACGCCGGGCCTGGGACCCGGACCAGCGGTTCGTCGACTACCTCGCAGGCCCGGACGGCTACCAGAACCGCAACGGCTGGCAGGAGGCGTGACCGTGGAGCTTGAGAACGCTGTCGTCGTCGTCATCGGCGGTGGAGAGGGGATCGGCGCAGCCGGCGCGATCGCGCTGGCCGCCGCAGGCGCACGGGTCGTGGTGGCGGACATCGACGCCCGGGCCGCCGAGATGACCGCCCTCGGCATCACCCAGACCGGCGGGCAGGCCCTTCACGTGGCGTGCGACATTAGCCGGGCCGCCGATCTGGCCCGGCTGCACCGGACGACGACCGAGAACTTCGGCGCCGTCGACGTCGTCTGGGCACATGCCGGCCGGGCGGTCGCCGGCATGCTGGAGAAGGTAGGCATCGAAGAGTGGGCTGGGCTGATGGACCTGAACTGCGGGGGCGTCGTCCGCACGTTCCTGGAGTTCGGCCCGCCGATGATCGACCGCGGCCACGGCCAGCTGGTCATCACCTCCTCGAGCCTTGCGCTCTTCCCCGACCAAGTCCCCATCGCAGCCCCGTACGTGCTGACCAAGTCGGCCCTGGTGGGACTGGCCCGCTCCCTGCGGGCCTACCTGGAACCGACCGGAGTGGGCGTCACCCTGCTGTGCCCGGATGCGACCCACACCCGCCACGCGACGGAGGTCCCGCTGATCGGACTAGACCGAACGGCGTTCGACGCCGAGCTCGACACCGCGAAGCTCGACAAGCCCGAGGACGTCGCCGACGCGCTGGTCGCTGCTCTCCGGCAGGGCGACTTCTTCGTCTCGCTCACCCCGGACGTCGGCACCCGGATGCTCGACGACGTCCACCGGCTCACGGGAGCGCCCCGGTCGAGCAGGGCGCTCGTCGTGTCGGGTTGCCTCCGGGTCGACCCGCGCCACCACGACCGCGTTGCGGCCGCCATGACACAGGTGGTGGCCGAGTCACGCAAGGAGCCCGACAACCTCGCCTACGCGTGGAGTGCTGACCTCGACCAGCCCGGCGTCTTCCACCTCTTCGAGCACTGGTCCACCCGCGAGGGGCTCGAGCGTCATGCGGCTTCGACGCACGGCCAGGCCTTCCTCGACCTCCTGAAAGAGGTCGGCCCGGTAGAGGCCGACCTGCACACCCACGAGGTCGGCGCGGCTCAGTCGCTGACCCTGCCGGACTAGACCCGGCAGAACCCCTTCCTAGGAAGTTTGTCGCCGATGACACGAGACGGCCTGGTCCGGGGGCGGCCCGGGCCGATGCGGGGCACCCGGATCGCTTCCATGACCGCGGTGAACTGGGTGCAGTCGCTGCTGTTGCCGCCCGTGACCACGAAGGCGAGAGGGCGGCCGAAGGCATCGCAGGCCAATTGAATCTTGCTGGTCAGGCCGCCACGCGACCGTCCGAGTGCCCGGCGCCCCTTTTCGGGCTCCGGCGGCGTTGTGGTGGGCCCGCACGATCGTGGAGTCGACCGACACCAGCCAGTCGATGTCTCCGGCCGCGTCAGCCTGGGCCTGCGCTTCTCGGAGTATCTGCTCGAACGTACCGTCCTTGGCCCACCTGCGGAAACGGGTGTGCAGCGTGGCCCAGGGACCGTACCGCTCGGGCACATCGCGCCAGGCAACCCCGGGACGGAACTTCCACACGATCCCGTTGAGAACAGTCCGGTCGTCCAACCGCCCGCGCCCGCAACGACTCGGGCAGCAGCGGCCGAACGAACTCCCACTCGGCCGCGGACAGTTCATGACGACGTATCACCCGACCATGATCCACCAACAAAGATCATTTGAGGACAAGACCTAGGCCGCTTGTGGGCCCCTTCTCGGGCCACCGCAGCAGCGAACCTGGCACCACCCCCTGGAAAGGCACGTCCCATGTCTCTCGCCATACGCTTTCGCGCGCCCCAAAGCGGTACGCCCCCCAGAGTCCTGGTCGGGCCTTGACCCAAGGCCGGGTAGTTAACGTATTTCTGCTGGTGGCAAGGGGGTTCGGTGTCGGGTTGGGAACGCGGGCAACGGGGCTGCGTTGGTCAGGTAGTCCGCCAAGACTTCCGGCCGTTGAGGAGCCCCGTTGCCCACGCGTCATTGTGCCCTGCCACCCGGTCCGGCGAGGGTCACCCGTGAGTTCACCGTGGCCGAGGGCCGGTTCGCGCCCGGTCATCTGGGCGAGTTGACGCAGGTCATACCGCTCGACCTCGTCGATGCCGTTCTGGATGAAACCCGTTGCGTGCAGCGCCGGTTACGGGATCTGCCCTCGCGGGTCGGGGTCTACTCCCTTCTCGCGATGTCCCTGTTCCCGGAGGTCGGCTGCCGGCTGGTCTGGCACAAGCTGACCGCAGCCCTTACGGGCGTCGGGATCGAGGCCGCGGAGCCAACCGCGAAAGCCTTGCGTGACCTGCGCAGACAGCTCGGTGCAGAACCGATGAAGCGCGTGTTCGAGACCCTGGCCGGCCCGCTCGCCCAGCCGGTGACTCCCGGAGTGCGGTTCGGGCCGTTCCGGATGGTCTCCTTCGACGGCTGCAGCCCGATCAAGCCACCCGATACCGAGCGCAACGTGGAGTGGTCCGGACCCGGCAGCCGTGGCGGGTATCCGACGCTGGAACCGATGACCCTGGTGGAGACGGGCACCCGCGCCCTGATCGGCGCCGTGTTCGGCACTCCCAGCGACGGGGAGACCTCCTACGCTCGCAGGCTCCTGCACCACCTGGGCCCCGGCACGCCGGTCCTGTGGGACAAGGGCTTCGACGTCAACGCCTTCCCCGCCGCCGCGCACGACACCGGAGCCAGGTTCCCGGGCCGGCTGCGCGCCAACCGACGTACCCCGGTCCTGAGCCGGCTCACCGATGGCTCCTACCTCTCGGTCATCGGCACCGTCCCGGTACGCGTCGTGGAAGCGCAGATCACCGTGACCTATGACAACTGCTCGTTCACCAACTCCTGCCGGCTGGTCACGACGCTGACCGATGCTCGCCGATACCCCGCCCCGGCCCTCGTTGCCCTTTACCATCAGCGGTGGGAGCACGAGTCGGCGTATTTTGCTCTGCGTCACACGATCACAGACGGCCGGGTCCTGCGTTCAGGCGACCCGGTCGGGGCCGAGCAGGAGGTGTGGGCCCTGCTCGCCCTCTACCAGGCACTTCGGACCGTGATGGTGGAGGCTGCCGAGTCCCGGCCGGGCACCGACCCCGACCGCTGCGGATTCACCACAGCCATCCAGACTGCCCGTGACCTCGTGGTCCAGGCCGCCGACGTCATCAAGCCCAGTGCCCTGGGCACCCGCACCACCGGCGTCATCGGCAACCGGGTCCTGGCCGGGCTCCTCCCGCACCGGCGCCCCCGCATCAGCACCCGAAAAGTCAGGTCACCAATCTCCCGGTACGCCGCACGCCAAGACGACGGCCGCCCCGACACAAGCCGCCTGGCCACCGACCTCGACGTCACCATCCTCGAACCCGATCCCGACCTGCCCACCGTCCCGCACGACGATCGGCACACACCGGCCGCCGACCGGCGCAGACAGCGCGTCCTGGACCTCCTTTACGCAGAACCCGACCGTCAGTGGCACACCCGCGACCTCGCCCGCCACCTCGGCGACATCACCCTCAGCACGATGTACCGACAGCTCGACAGATGGGCCGTAAACGGACTCATCACCAAGACCGGCCCCGCCACCTACAACAGCCCGAGAACTCGCCCAACCCTCTTGCCACCAGCAGAAATACGTTAACTACCCGGCCTTGGGTCAAGGCCCCCTTTCCGATGGATGCGACCTTGCATCGACTGGAGATTGGGGGTCAGGCAATCCAGCTTTCGCCTTATCACGCGGGCCCCGCAGCACACCGCCCCTGGCAACTGAGCCCGGTCGCTGATAGCCGGTGGCCTGCCGCCTCGGCTGCCGCGTCGCAGCCGGTGGCCCACCGGGATCATCTCCCGGATGCCGCGCTTGCGCAGGTGCCCACGGATCGCGAGGGAAGTACGCCTTATCCGCCAGGACCACCCGGCAGGGACACGAGGTAGGGCAACAGGCCCCTGACGCCCGCTACGGCAAGCCGCGTGCTCGCGGCGGCGGGAACGTCAGCACTCGGCGCGGGCCCGTTTAGGACGCCATGATCGGGAGATCGGCGGTGACCGTACCTAGACCGGTGAGCCGCCGCAGCAGGCTGTCTACGTCGGCGGGGGTCACCGCGCCGCTCCACCCGATGAACAGGTCGGGGCGGACGAGAACCAGGGGCTGTGTGTACTCGTCGTCGAGGTGTACCACCGAAAGCGGGATGCCGAGTCCGGACGCGGTCCGGACGAACGCATCGGGACTTCCCCCGGCACACACCAGTGTGAAATCCCTGCCGAGAAGATCGAACACCGAGCGCCCGTCGGGCAGCCAGACATGCGGGAAGCGGGCGCCGGGCGCGAGGCTGGGGCGGTACTCGTCGATCCGGGCGATCGTGGCTTCCGCCGCCTTCCCGTCCGCGGCGATCCCCGGCGAGTTCACATAGCGGGACCCGAACTGAACGCCTTGGCTGTGCCACTGCTGCCGATCCACCTTCTCGATCAGCCTGCCGGCCTCCGTGCGCAGCCGGGCGCCCTTGGCGTCGTCGAAATGGAGGGCGGGGTCGCGGGCGATGGACGCCATGTCCCGGTCGATCTTGAGCGCGGCACGCGAGGTGGCCTCTCCCACGGAGCGGCGCTCCACCTCGTACGCCTCGAGCAATTCGGGTCCGCCCCAGCCTGCGTGGAGTGCCGCGAGGCGCCAGCCCAGCCCCACGGCGTCGGCGATGCCGGTGTTCATGCCGAAGCCGCCCAGCGGGAGCCAGAGGTGTGCGGCGTCGCCCGCGAGCACGATCCGCCCGTCGACGAACCGGTCCGCCACGAGCCGGCGTGGCGTCCACCGTATAACCTGGATCTTCTCCAGTTCCATCTCACGGCCGAGGGCGGCACGCAACACCTCGTCCTCGTCGAGGTCCTCTGGTGCGGTGCCCTCCGGAACGCGGGCATGGCACAAGAACAGGGCTTCCCCGTCGAGTTGGACGAACGAGCCTTTGAGGCGCGGTCCGTACCACCAGTACATCCAGCCGGGCCGCTCCGCGGCGGCGAGCTCGCGTGCCAGCTCCGCCGAGCGGAAGTAGACCGAGAGCCGGTTCTCTGCGGCCTGGGAGTCGCCCTGCAGCCGGGCGCTTATGGCGCGCCGGGTGGTGCTGGCCCCGCCGTCGCAGCCTACGACGTGGTCGGCGGTCAGCACCTTCTCGGTGCCTTCGGCTATGACGCGCACCTCGACGATTTCGCCGCGCTGTTGGATTCCGACGACCTCGTGCCCGCGAGCGATCCCGACCGAGTCGTAACCATGGCCGTGCTGCTCCAGGATCGGCTCGAGAAATATCTGCGAAATCCGGTGCTGCGGCTCGGGGGTGGGCCACTCGTCGAGCTCGGGCGCGGTCCGGTCCAGGATCTCCTGCGCGGAGGAGAACCGAAAGCGGGTGAGCTCCCAGCCGGTGAGAGTCGTGCAGTACACGACGTCCGTGGCGTGGTCGAGCGGCAGCCCGGCGCGGCGGATCCGGTCCGCCACGCCGAGTCGGCGGAAGTACTCCATCGACCGGGCGTTGGTCGTGTTGCAGCGCGGGTTGTCCGTGGTGGTCTCCTGCTTTTCGAGCACGAGCGTGTCGACGCCGCGGGTGCCGAGCTCGGCGGCGAGTGTCAGGCCGACCGGGCCCGCGCCGACGACAATCACGGAGCGGTGTCCGGAGGGAGTGGGCATCAGGGTTTCTCCTCGGGGGCTTCGAGTGCTTGCAGCGCTTCGCCTGCGGTGGGGAAGAGGCGGCAGAACGTGCGCCAGAAGATGTTCTCCAAGTGCTCGTTGTCCATTGCGGACGCGAGCAGTTCCTCCATCACGGCCGGCACGTTGTAGCTGACAGGGTCGGCGTAGGAGTCCGTGCCGAACATCAGCCGCTCGGAGCCGAACCGGGTGACGAAGGCGTCGAGCGGGCGGAGCAGCGGGAAGCAGATCGCGGTGTCGAACAGGATGTTGTCGAAGCGGTCCGCCAGATCCATGACGTACTGGATCTGGGTCGACGCCGAGAACCCGTCGAGCGCGACGATCGTCGCCTCGGGATGGTTGCGGGCGAGATCCGCGAACATCCACGGTGCCTCGAGGTTGGACTCGGCGAACATGTGCACGTAGCAGGGCAGGCCGCGTGCGGTGGCCTCGTCGATCAGGGCGTGCATCCGCCGGTCCGAGACGGCGACGCCTTGGTAGCGGGTGTGCCAGACGACCCCGTCGAGCCCTAGCTGGCCGACCATCCGGTCGAGTTCCTCGCGGCACAGCGCGAGACCGTGCAGCGGTTCCACGGTTCCGAGCGCGGCGAGGAAACGCGGAGAGCGGTCCCGGTAGGCTGCGATCGCGTTGTTGACTTCCCGGGTGTTGACGATCCCGTGCGGGCGCTCGTACTGCAGGCCGGGCATCACCGCGCACGCTGTCATGCCGAAGCGGTCGAGCATCGCATGGTGGGTGCCGACGGGGTCCCCCGGCGTCCGGGCCGCGGCCTGTTCCTCGGTCGCGCCGATGGAGAGGGTGCCGACGTGGTGGTGGGTGTCAATAATGTGCCGGATCGTCCGCCTCATCACGTGAGCTCCTCGTGGCTCGCCGAGTTCGCGCGCCTGCGCAGGACCATGATGGACAGCAGGCTGATCATCCCGAGCGCCGTCATATAGGCGGCGACGGACCAGCTGGCCTTCGTCGAGTCGAGCAGCGCGGCGGTGATCAGTGGTGCGAGCCCGCCGCCGAAGACCGACCCGACCTGGTAGCCGAGCGAGGCGCCGGAGAAACGGACCTCCGTGCTGAACAGTTCCGAGTAGAGCGCCACCTGGGGGCCGAACATCAGTGAATGGAGGGTGAAGCAGAGGAACAGCGCGACGAAGATCAACCACAGATTCCCGGTGTCGATCATCGCGAACATAGGCCAGCCCCAGACCACGACGCCCACGGCCCCGATGATGAACAGCCTCGGCCGCCCCAAGCGGTCGGACAGGTGCGCGAAGTACGGCAGAAAGAACAATGGTGCGACGCAGCCGGCCAGAATCACGCCGAGCAGCGGACTCCGCGCCAGGTGCAATGAGCGGACACCGTAGTCGAGGACCCCGGACACCACGATGAAGGCGATGGCGTTCGGCAGTACGAACGCGCCGCCCGCGAGCAGGATCGTGCGCCAGTGCTCGCGCAGCACCTTCGCCAGTGGAGGCTGCTCCGCCATGTTCGGCCCCGGACGAGCCGCCTGCAGCTCCTTGAACTTGGGTGTGTCCTCGACCGTGCGGTGGATGTAGAGCCCAATGCCGACCATGGCCAGACCGGACAGGAACGGAATCCGCCAGCCCCACGCCAGCATCTGCTCGTCGGAGAAGACGAACGAGAGCACGAGGAACGCGCTGATCCCGCTCATCAGCCCCAGTTGCGAGCCGACCTGCACGAAGCTGCCGAAAAACCCGCGCCGTCCGGGCGGCGCGCTCTCGGTGAGCAGTAGCGACGCACCGCCCCACTGCCCGCCGAGGGCGAAGCCCTGCAGCAGACGCAGGAGCACGAGCAGCATCGCGGCGGACCAGCCGATGGTCGCCGCAGTGGGCAGCAAGCCCATCAGGAAGGTGGCCACGCCCATCACGACCGTGGATGCGACGAGCACCGGTTTGCGGCCGTAGCGATCGCCGAAGTTGCCTGCGACCGCGCCGCCGACCGGGCGGGCGACGAACCCGACGGCGAAGGTCGAAAACGACGCCAGCGTGGCGGCGGTGTCGCCGAGTTGCGAGAAGAACAACGGGCCGAGATAGATGGCGGCCGCCGTGGCGTAGACGAAGAAGTCGAAGTACTCGACGCCCTGGGCTATGACGACAGCGGAGACCAGACGGCGCAACCTGGGGGGCGGGGTGGCCGCTGAGTCATCCTGCCGGGCGACAGTGGCCGGCGTAGAGGATGTGAGCTCAGTCATACGAAGGAAGTTAAGCCGCCCACAGCAATAGCACTATGACGATTTTCCATGACATCACTGAGCAGAAAAGCTATGAATGCTGCCCCAGCAGCTCGTGAATGCCCTCCCGGAGCACTTCCGTCAGGGTAAATTGGAAAGCTGTGAGCTTCTTGCCACGGCGCTGCACGAGGTAGAGCTTGTCGTGCAGCGTGTGTCCATGGATCTGTACCTCGCGAAGAAGGCCGGCCTCCAGCTCGCGGCGCACCGATTCGCGCCAGAGCAGCGCCACTCCGAGTCCGCCCCGCACGGCCACCTTCATGGACTCGGCGCTGCCCAGTTCGATCTCCACCCGCCGGTCCACGACCCCGATGGAGGCCAGCGCCGAGTCTTGACTGCGGCGGATCGCCATGCCAGCTGGCGGGCAGACGAACGGGAGCGCACCGAGCTCGTCGGCCGATACCGAGTCGCCGATCCGCTCGTCATCCGGCGCTGTGACCAGGCAGAAGGGCGGCTGGGCAATCAGCTTGGCCTCGAAGGTGTTGGCGTCGACGACGGCGTCCGTGGCGACAACCGCGAAGTCGTGGCGGCCGTCGAGTGTGCGATCGAGTGCGACCTCCACGGACGACTGGTTCAGGGAAATCGACGCATGCGGGTGTTCTCTGCGGAAGTCCACCAGGATGCGGGGCAGCACATAGTTGCCCACGGACATGCTCGACCCGATCGATGCCCGACCCGCCACTCCACGGGAGATGTCACGCAGGCTGCGGTCGAGCTCGGTGCGCCCGCGCAACACCCCGGCAGCCCACTGGTGCACTTCGACACCGGCCTCGGTCAGCTTCATGCCCCGGCCGTCGCGCTGGAAGAGCTTGACCTTCAGGCGCTCTTCAAGTGAGCGCAGGTGAGCGCTGACCACGGGTTGGGAGACGAACAGATCCTCTGCCGCGAGACGGACCCCGCCGCGTTCGACCACGCTGCAGAACACCTCGAGCTTGTGCAGGGAGATCCTGTTATCCGGCGTGGACGACGAACTCATAGCAAGAAGGTTAAGTCCTGATGCCGAATTTTCACATGGACCTATATGAGCAGGCAGTCGTAGCGTCGCAGCATCCCCCATGACGAGGAGATCCGACATGCCCCTGGCCGTCGTTACGGCGTCGCACTCGCCGCTCATGCACACGGTCGAGCCGCACGGCGACACCCGGGCCGCGGTCGACTCGGCATTCGCACAGGCCCGGGCCTTTGTCGCGGGCTTCCGGCCCGACCTGGTCGTCGTGGTCGCGCCCGATCACTACAACGGTATGTTCTATGACCTGATGCCACCGTTCTGTGTGGGCACCGTGGCCGAGGCCGTCGGCGACTACGGAACGGGGCAAGGCCCACTGGCGGTCGACCGGGACGCCGCGCAGCACGTCGTCCGGGAGGTTCTGGCAGGGGGCATCGACCTGGCCATGTCTGAGCGTATGGTCGTCGACCACGGTTTCGCGCAGCCCCTGGAGCTGCTGTTCGGGGCAATCGACGCCACTCCGGTGGTCCCCGTCTTCATCAACTCCGTGGCGGTGCCGTTCGGCCCCGTGCAGCGCACCCGCCTCCTCGGTGAGGCACTGGGCCGTGCCCTGCTCGCGCTCGACCGTCGGGTGCTGCTGCTCGGCTCGGGCGGGCTCTCCCACGATCCGCCGCTCCCTCTTCTGGAGGGCGCGCCGCCCGAGGTCGCGGCCCGGCTGATCGCCGGCCGCAATCCGTCACCCGAGGAGCGGGCCGGACGCGAGAACCGGGTTCGCGATGCCGGGCTGGCCGTCGCGGCTGGCAAGCCGGGGCCACGACTGAACCCGGATTGGGACCGCGCCTTCCTGGACCTGCTGGCCGAGGGCCGGCTCGCGGCCACCGACGACTGGACCAACGCCTGGATCTCTGCCGAGGCGGGCAGTTCGGCCCACGAGGTCCGCACCTGGCTGGCCTGCTACGCGGCGCTGGCTGTCGCCGGTTCCTACACCGTGCGCAGCAGTTTCTACCGTCCGATCCCGGAGTGGATCGCTGGCTTCGGCATCACCACCGCACAGACTCGGAGGAATCCATGACCATCCCCGTACCCGCACCCATCACCGACGAGCCAAGCATCTGGACCGCTCTGCTCGGGCAGGACCTGACGATTCGGCACGTGCAGGTCGGCGAATGGAACACCCGCGTACTGGAGGCCGGCTCTGGAGAGGAGACCGTGGTCCTGCTGCACGGGGTCGGCGGCCACCTGGAGGCATACGCACGCAACATTCCCGCCCTCGCCGCGCGCTACCGCGTGATCGCATACGACTACCCCGGCCACGGGCTGACCACCTCGGCGACACGGCCGCTCGAACTACCGGACTACGTCACCCATCTCATCAGTCTCCTGGACGCCCTCGGTGTGGAACGGGCACATCTCAACGGGGAGTCGCTCGGCGGCTGGATCGCGGTGAAGACCGCATACGCGCACCCGGAGCGGGTGGGCCGAATCGTGCTGAACACTCCCGGCGGTGCGCTCTCCGACCCGGCTGTCCGCGAACGGATCCGGACGCTGTCCCAGGGCGCAGCCGACGACCCGAGCGACGAGCGTATACGCGCCCGCGTGAGCTGGCTGATGGCCGATCCGGCAAGCGTTACCCAGGAGCTGGTCGACGTCCGGCGGACCCTCTACGCCCAACCGCCGTTCGCCGAGTCGATGCGGAACATCATGTGCCTGCAGGACGCAGACGTCCGGGCGCGGAACATGATCACCGACGACGAACTGGCGGCCATCACCGCAGCCGCGCTCGTGGTCTGGACCAGCGACGACCCCTCAGGACCCGCCGCCGTCGGGCTGCGTATGGCAGAGAAGCTCCCGAACGGGCGTTTCGAGCTGGTCGAGGGCGCGGGGCACTGGCCGCAGTGGGAGCGGCATCGCCGGTTCAACGAGCTCGTCCTGAACTTCCTCGGACAGTGAGAGGGCGCAGACCTGTGACATCGACCCGGCTTCCGAGCAGCCATGACAGCGACGCCACCACCGTCGGCGACGGCACGGTGCCCGTCCGCAACCCCCGTACCGGGCGCGTCGACCACCTGATCCGTCCGCCCGCGCCTGCCGAGGTGACCCGCATGTGTGCCGGCCTCCGCACGGCCCAGCCGGCATGGTCCGCGGCCGGGATCGATCACCGAGCGGCGATGCTGCGCCGCTGGGCGGACGCCATCGAGGCGAACGCCGCCACGATCGGAGACGCCGAGACGGTCGACACCGGCCGCAGCCGGGTGTCCCACGAGGTGCCGTACACGGTCGCCTCCTCCATCCGCGGATGGTGCGACGCCGCGCCCGCGATCATCGAAGGTGCCCGGCTCCACGGCGTCTCGAGCACCTCCAGCACGGTGAGCTACGACACCGAATTCGACCCCTACGCCCTGCTCGGTGTGATGAGCCCGTGGAACCACCCGTTCCTGCTCGCGACGCTGGACGCCGTGCCCGCGCTGCTCGCGGGCTGTGCTGTGATCGTCAAACCGAGCGAAGTGACTCCCCGATTCGTCGAGCCGGTCACCGCCACCATCGCCGAGGTGCCCGAATTGGCCGCTGTGCTGCAGTTCGTCGCTGGCGGCCCGGAGACGGGCCGGGCGATCGTCGACGAGGTGGACGCGCTGTGCTTCACCGGCGGAGTGCCCACCGGCCGTGCCGTTGCCGAGACGTGCGCCCGCCGCTTCATCCCGGCCTTCCTCGAACTCGGCGGCAAGGACGCGGCGGTCGTCACCGCCTCGGCCGACCTGCAACGGGCCGCGGCCGCGGTCCTCAAGGGAGCTGTCCACAACGCAGGGCAGGTCTGCTTCGCAACTGAGCGCGTGTACGTCGACCGCAGCGTGCACGACGCGTTCGTCGAGGAGCTGACAGCCCAGGCCCGGCGGCTCGAGCTGAACCACCCGGATGTCGAACGCGGCCACATCGGGCCTTTCATTCATGCCCGACAGGCCGATATCGTCGACGAGCACCTGGCCGACGCACTGGCCCGGGGAGCCGTCCTGCACTGCGGCGGCCACAGCGAGACGCTCGACGGCGGCCGCTACATGCGCGCGACGGTGCTGACCGGCGTCGACCACGACATGAAGATCATGCACGAGGAGACGTTCGGCCCCGTCGTCCCCGTGCAGGCCTACGACGGCGTCGACGAAGCGATCCGCCTCGCCAACGACAGTGCCTACGGGTTGTCCGCCGCGGTGATCGCCGGTGACGAGGAAGAGGCCCGGGCGATAGGGCGGCGCATCAGCGCCGGTGCGGTCAGTCTGATGGACACCTCCCTGACCATCACCATCATGCGCGACGTCGAGAAGACCTCCTACAACGCCTCCGGCCTAGGCGGTTCCCGCATGGGGCCCAACGGCATGCTGCGATTCCTGCGGCGCAAGGCGCTGCTCACCCGCTCCGGCCCGGTGCCGGACATGGACTCCCTGCGCGAGGACGCCGCCCCACAACAATGACAGGCACTTGACAAGGAGCCAGGCATGCCCGAGGACGGAAACCACGCTCCGATCGGCCTGGTCGGCGCGGGGACGATCGGCGGCGGATGGGCCGCCACCTACCTTGCCCGCCGCCGACCGGTGCTGGTGGTGGATCCGGCACCCGCCGCGCTCGAGAGAATGACGTCGTACCTCGCCGCGGTGTGGACCTCAATCCGCCGCACCCTGCCCGAGGCGCCCGTGTCGGTGCCACGGGAACTGCTCCGGCTGGTCCCGGCCGGAGAGCTCGGCACCGCGGCTCTCGTGCACGAGAACGTCCCCGAGTCCGTCGAAGCCAAGCAGGACGCCTACTGTTCCATCGAGGCCGAGGTGGCGCCCGAGGTCCCGATCCTGTCGAGCAGTGGCGGGCTCATGCCGACCGAGCTGCAGGCCGGCATGGACCACCCGGAACGGCTGATCGTCGCCCACCCGCAAAGCCCCGTCTACGCGCTCCCGCTCGTGGAGGTCCTGGCGGGCAAGGCGACCTCGCCCGCCGTCGTCACCGCCGTGCTCGCTCACCTGACCAGCCTGGGCAAACGCCCAGTGCTGCTCCACCGTGAAATGCCCGGCTATCTGACAAACCGGCTGACCTTCGCGATGCTGCGGGAGATGACACACCTGCTCGCCGAGGGCGTCGTGGACGCGCGCGGCATCGAGGACGCCGTGGTGCACGGCATCACACCGCGTCTTCTGGTCGGGGGTCCTCTCACCTCGCTGGCGCTGGCCGGCGGGCCCGACGGGATGCGCGGCGCGATGCGCTCGTTCGCGCAGACCATCGAGGGGTGGTGGTCCGACTTGGGCACGCCGCGTCTCGACGAGGATGTCCGTGCCCGGCTGATCGCCGCCGCTGACGAGGTGCTCGGCAACCGGCCGATCAGCGACGTCCTTGCGGCCCGGGACGCGGCCGCGGTCGACGTGCTGGCACTGCTGCACGTCCAGGACCGCGACGTGGCGCCTGGGGCATGAGCGTATTCGCGACGCCGGTGGTCGGCTGCCGCTGTGAACCGGACGGCTCCATCGTTGTGCGGTCCCGGATCCCTGCGGGCACCCCCACACCGACTGTCCTGCACTGGCCGCGCCGGTACGCCACGGAAACGCCAGACGCGGTCCTCCTCACGGTGGCCGCCGACATCGGCAGGACGGCCTGGTCCTACGCGGCAGGCAGGCCGATCCGGCCCGTGCGACCGTTCTGGCGCAGGCTCTGCCTGCGGGTTCGCCGGCGGCCCGCGTCCTCGTCCGCCGCTCCGCCGTGAGACAACTGCGGCAAGCGACCCACGACGGCACCACGCGACCGGCCCCCGAGGACATCGACACCACAGCCCGCAGCGAAGATCCTTCTCACCTCTGGTTCGACCGGCAAGCCGAAACCGGTGGCCTGCACCCAGTCGATGATGACGACGAACCCCCTGACCGACCATCGACGTCTGGCCCTTCATGACCGCCCACCGCCCGGTGCTGGTCGACTGGCTGCCGGAACCACGCCTTCGGCAGCAACGCCAACGTCAACCTTGTGCTGTCCCAGGGCGGTAGTCTGTACGTCGACGAGGCCGCCGACAGGCCCGGTCGGCTCGCCGTCACGATCGAAAGCCTCCGCCGCCACAGGCCCACCTTCCACGGAGCGGTCCCGATCGGCTTCGCGGCGCTGCTTCCCGCGCTGGAGGCCGACCCGGCCTTTCACGCGTCCCGGGCTGCATCGGCACGCCGCTGCCCCGGGGTCGAGATCGCGCTGCGGTCCGTCGCGGGCACGTACGAACTGCTGGTCCGCGAGCCTCGCGTCGCGGCCGGGTACTGGGGACAGCCCGAGCAGAGCCGGGCGGCGTTCACCACGGACGGCTGGTATCGCTCGGGCGAGACGGGCGAACTCGTCGACCGCGAAGCTCCTGAGCGCGCGGGCTGCGCTCCACCGGCGGTATCGCCGATGACCCCGAGCTGGCCAACGGCACCTGGCCGACACCAGCGGAATCCGCGCCGATCTGCCCGCCCGCGGCGGAGGTCGGTCGCGCGACGTGATCGTAGTCGGCGCTGACCGCCCCGCCCCCTGCGTGCTGGTCTGGGCGGACAGCCACGACGCTGAACCGTTCGGCGAGACCCGACCTGCGGCTGCTGCTGCTCCTACAACCGGGAGAACACCCGGCCGAGCACCCTCATCTCGACAGCGCACTGCTGAACCCCGAACCCTGGGACGACGAGGTGGGCACCAAGAGACAGCTCCTGCTCGGCCCCGTCCTGAGAGGCGGCAGCGACTCGTCGAATGCTCTACAGCCGACAGGGGACGCGCCTACGTGAACATCGAAACCCCGGCCAGATACGAAAAGACCGCCACCCCCTACGAAGCAGCGGTCACACTCGCGTCATTCCTGCTCTGGGCAAGATCCGTTTGAAGATGGACCTAGATCGCGCGTAGTCGTCATGGTGGCGTTGTAGTGGTTGTCAACGGCCCGACTGGTCAGCCAGTGGCCGCGTGTGTTTCGGCTTCGAGCCGCGTCGTGATGCTGGCTCGCATCGCCTTCTTGTCAATCTTGCCTACTGGTGTACGGGGCAGTGCCTCGACCAGTTCCACCCGTTCGGGCCACTTGAACTTCGCGACCCCGCGGCCCGCGAGGTACTCCTGCAGGTCGAGCAAGTTTGGCATGGCGCCTGGGACTGGAACGATGAACGCACAGCCGCGCTCCCCGAGCCGCGGATCCGGCATTGCGACCACGGAGACTTCTGCGACCTTCGGGTACCCCGTCAGCAGGGACTCGAGCTCGTCGACGCTGATCTTCTCGCCTCCTCGGTCGATGACGTCCTTCAGCCTGCCCTCGATGGAGAAGCAGCGGTAGCCCTCCTCGAAGCGCACCATGCCCAGGTCGCCGGTCCGGTAGAACCCGTCGGAGGTGAAGGCTCGGGCGTTGTGCGCGATTGTCTCCGCGGCTTCCGGCTCCGGTCGGACATCGAAGTAGCCGGTGATCGTGTACGGACCGCGGACACACAACTCGCCGACCTCGCCGTCCGGGAGTTCGGTCTCGGTGCCCGGCGCGAGGATCACAACGTCGTCCAGTTCGCTGATCGGGACTCCCACGGAGTGCCGGCGCGCAGCACGGGGTGCGTCGAGTGGGGTGACGGTGAACAAGCCCTCGGCCATGCCGTAGAGCTGTCCAGCCCACACCCCGGCAGCCTCGAATGCCTCGAACATGCCCTCGGGGGGCTTGGAACCGGAAAGGATGACCCGCTTCAAATACTCCCCGCGCTCCAGCAGCGGCACACTCAACGCGGCCATCGGGGTACCCGCGATCAGGTCGGTCACGTGTTCCTTTGCCACGGCGGGAAGGATGACCTTGGGATCGGGGGGCAGCAGGATAGCGGTGGCTCCCACGCTGTGCGGGGCGTGCAGGCCGCATACTATTCCGGCGTTGTGGATGACTGGCAGCAGATGGGCAACCCGGGCGTCGACGTCCCAGCCCAGCACCTTGGCGTACCGCGCAGCGTTGTACCAGTATTCGTGGTGCAGCCGCGGAATCAGCTTAGGGGTCCCGGTAGTGCCGCCGGAGAGCTGGAGGACGGCGATGTCGTCCGGGTTCTGGGCCGCCTGGATGGACTCGACCCGTGCCCGCGCGGCCTGGGGGTCCCCGGTTCCGGCGAGGTCCTCGATCCTGGTCCCTGCCGTGTCTCGGCTGGCCCCGAGCGTGAGCCGCACCCGCAGGGTGGGCACCGCCGCGGCCATCTCCTCGGCGAATTTATGCACGTCGAACCGCGGTTGTTCCTGGACCAGGTGCGCCGCGGCTCCGGCCCGCCGCGCAATCGCCTCGATTTCATGGTGTCGATGAGCCGGAAGCGTGCACACCGGCACCAGCCCTGCCTTCAGCAGGCCGTACCACGCCGAAACGGTGCCGACAGAGTTGGCGCTCTGCACGATCACCCGGTCGCCGGGGACGAGCCCCTGGTCCAGGAGGCCGACGGCGATCCGGTCACTCGCGAGTGATAGATCGGCGTAGCTCAGCCGTCCGTCCGGGGCGACGACGGCCTCCCGATCCGGGTGGGCGTCCGCGACGCGCTGCCACTGTTTCGCAAGTGTTTCGGCCCGCCACGCACCGGCCAGGCGGTACTGGTCGACGAGCTCAGGGGCGCGAGTCGTGAGTCCGATGTGAACCACGATGATCCCTCCTTGGATCTGCAGCCAGTGGTCAGCGGAAGCGGACGAGATCAACACGACCGGCGAGCAGGGCGCCGACTGCGTCGGCCCGGGCAGACCGAGGCACGTCGACACCAACGGTGGCGCCGAGGTCGAGACGGAGCCGCTCGGCCAGGGCGCAGCGGCTCAGGACGTCCGCGCGCGCCGTGGCGTCGCGGTCCTCGAGCCATAGCACGTGGGCCTGTAGTCCGCGTGCTCGCTCGACCACCGCCGCGCCGTCGGCTCCCCAGACGTCGGCGATCGGCCCCGTGGGCACGATCGCGGTGTCGTAGCTCAGCTCCGTGACCGTGCGGTCCTCCAGGACCAGATCGGCGAGCGCGTCCGGCTCACCGGCCTGTGCGTTTGTCGGCCTGCTGCCAGTCAACGCCTCGGTGGCATCCGCGACGACGTCCGGGTGCAGGGTGGCGAAACCGTCGACGGTGATATTCCCGGCCCGGGTCATGAACGATGACATGATCGTGGCCGGAGCGAGGTCGAGCCGGCGCGGGAAGACCTTCCACCAAAGGTGGCTGTGCTCCGCAATCCGTTGGAACCGCTCGACCCGGGGGCGGCGCTCGCTCTCGTAGCGGGCCAGCGCCGTCGCGTTGTCCGTCTCGCCACGCAGCGCCGCGGCCAGCGCGATGGCATCCTCCATCGCGAGCTTGGTCCCCGAGCCGATCGAGTAGTGGGCGGTGTGTGCTGCGTCGCCGAGCAGCACCACGCCGTTGTGCCGCCAGCGTCCGCAGCTGATGGTCGCGAATCGTTGCCAGCGGGTCCGGTTGCCCAGCAGCCGTCGGCCTCCGAGGATGTGCGCGAACACCTCGGAGAGGTAGTCAAGGCTCTCTTCGTCCGACGAGTCGCCCGGGGTACGCGCGTCCGTGGTCTGGAGCCCGGCCCGTCGCCAGGTCGCGTCGTCCGTCTCGACCAAAAAGGTGCTCCGGTTCGGTCCGTAAGGGTAGGCGTGGACGACGAACACCCCGTGCGGTGTGCGGGCCGGGAGGAACGTTGCCCGGTCCAGGGTGAAGTCCGCACCCGCCCACAGGTAGAGCGCATCGTCCAGGTCGACCCGGGCGGCGAACTCGGCTGCCAGCTTCTCGCGGGTGGCGCTGCGCACCCCGTCTGCGGCGATCACGAGGTCCGCGTCCAGGCCGGACGCCTCGACGTGGGCGTTCTCTATCCGCGCGCCGGCTTCAAGGGCGCGCCGACGGAGGATCTCCAACAGGGAGGCTCGTCCGATGGCGATGTTGTCTCCGCCATCGAGAACCACACCCGCTCCGACCCGCAAATCCAGGCCGCAGCCTGGATGACCGGTCCGGCGGATCGTCGCCGCCGACACCGGGTCGGCCGCGTCCAGGCTGCTGAGAGTGCTGGCTGTCAGGCCGACCCCGAACCCGAACGTCTGCCCGTCAGCGTTGTGCTCGTACACCGTGACCTCATGGTCCGGGCACGTGAGGCCGATCAACGCGGCCGCGTAGAGCCCGCCTGGGCCGCCCCCGATGACGGCTACTCGCCGTTCGCTCACCTGACTCCTCTTCCACCTGACATCACTTTCAATAATGTAGAATTACTTGCACTGATGTCAATCTACCGCCGGAGGTGTCACGGGTGAGAGTTCACCGCGTGGGGTTGGTCGTCCCGAGCTCGAACATCACGGTGGAGACGGAGCTGCCGGCCCTCCTGGGGCGCCACGAGCACGCTCGCTTCTCGTTCCATTCCTCACGGATGCGAATGCGCGCCGTGTCCGCTGCCGAGCTGGCGGCCATGAACGCACAGCGCGAACGCTGCGTCCTTGAACTCGGTGACGCCGGTCCGGACGTACTGCTGTACGCCTGCCTCGTCGCCCTGATGGCGGGCGGCCCCGGCGAGCACACCCGGGTCGAGTCGCTGGTCGCCGAACAACTGTCGACGGGGGGCTCGCAGACGCTGGTGCGCAGCAGCGCGGGTGCGCTGGTTGAGGCTCTCCAGGAGCTTCGGGCCCGACGGGTCGCACTCGTCATGCCCTACCTCACTCCGCTCGCCGAACAGGTCGTGGAATACCTGCGCACGCCGGTTGCCGAGGGCGGCGCGGGCGTCGAGGTGGCCGACCGGCGCAACCTCGGCGTCGGTAACAACGCCGAGGTCGGGTGCATCCCAGGTGCCCAGATCATGCGGGCCGCTCGTTCGCTCGACCTGCGCGATGTCGATGCCCTGGTGCTTTCCTGCTGTGTGCAGATGCCCTCGCTCGATCTGATCGCGGCGGCCGAGGAGGAGTTCGGCCTTCCGGTGCTGTCGGCAGCGACCGCAGGCGCCTTCAGCGTGCTGCGCGCTCTCGGCCTCGCGCCCGTCCTGCCCGGAGCGGGGAGCCTGCTCGGCTCCCGCGCCCCGCTTAACGCCTGAGAGGAGATCGCCATGTCCGAGCTGCGTCACTTGGCCCGTGGGGTGGACCACGTCGCCTTCCCGACTTTCGACCCTGCGGGCACGGTCCGCTTCTACCGGGACGTCCTCGGCTTCCCCGTGGTGCACTCGATCTGCGCCGCGGGCTGGGGCCCTGAGAATCACCCCGACTTCATCCACTTCTTCTTCGACATCGGCAACGACGACCGGATCGCGTTCTTCTACTACTTCGGTCTGGAACGGGACGTCGCGGGCGGGGCCGCACCCGAGGGTCCTGCTGCGGCGAAGGGCGACGTCTACGCGCGGTTCGGCCCCGAGGTGCCGGACTACTTCGTGCGGTCCCGCCACCTGGCCCTGCACGTCGACTCCGAGGAGGACCTTCTCGAGTACCGGCGAAGGCTCGACGCAAGCGAGTGGCCGGTCGAGCTGCAGTTGCAGCACGAGACGATCGAGTCGATCTACACCCACGACCCGAACGGCTACATGTTCGAGATAACCCGCGCCCTGCGTCCGGTACTCCCTCAGGAGGACCTGGACGCCCAGCTGACGATCGAGGCCCTCCTCGACGTCGTCGCGGAGCCCAACCCCTCGATGGCCGCGCTGGTCGCCCGCAAGGCCCAGTTTATCGTGGCCAAGGCCGAGGCCTGGTCCGCCGAGCAGTCCGCAGCCCAGCAGACCGGGAAGGTTTCATGATCACGCTCTACGTGCTCGACGTGCCTGAGAACGAAGGACTGGTTCGGCAGGCCGAGGTGATGGCGGCGGTCAACATCCGCACAGTCGGGCCTTACTTCGAGCTGTCCACGGACACCGAACTCACGATCGACCGGCGGGCTACCGGAATGCGCCACGCTGTCTGGTACTCGTGCGTGGCGGGCACCGGAGGTGGTGCGATCATCACTCAGTGGGACAAGGACGCGCTGCGCGTGAGGCCCCAGGTGAGCCCCGAGCGGCTCGGCGCCGGTCGTCACCTGCCGGTCGCCGAGCCCCCGGCGGGCACCGTCATCTCCCTGCACCGGCTGACGACCGCGGACGGCGCCTCCGTCGACGGCGTCCTGCGGACCGTGCCCGGCGCGGAGACTGTCGTGTGTCTCGCTCACCCCCGCCAGGACGTCACACACCACCCGCTGGTTTCGGAGCTGCTGGCACGTGGCGCGGCGGTCTGGACACAGGGCACCCGCTCGGTCAACAGCGACGTCGCCCTCGTGCACGAGCAGGCGCTGCTCGATCTCGCTGCCGGCCTTTCATTCCTGAGCGACCGCGGCTTCGCATACATCGTCACGCTCGGGCACTCGGGTGGTGGCGCTCTCTACGCCTACTACCACGAGCAGGCGGGCCTGGTCGGTGAACATCGCGTGGCTACGACCCCAGCGGGCCGCCCGTCAGGGCTCGTCGACGCCACACTGCCCTCAGCGGACGGGGCGGTCTTCATGGCACCGCACCCCGGGCAGGGGATCTTGTTGTCCCGGATGATCGACCCCTCGATCAAGGACGAGCAGGACCCCCTCTCCGTCGACCCCGAGTTGAATCCTTTCGCCTCGGCCAACGGGTTCGCTCCGCCACCGGAGAGCTCGCACTACGCCCCCGAGTTCGTCGACCGCTACCGCGCCGCCCAACTGGCCCGGGTCGAGCGGCTCGACGTGGTGGCGCGCGAGCGGGTCGCTGAGGCTGCGCAGGCCCGCCGAGGTGATTCGACTACCGATCGGCGGCGGGCGATCGCTCCCCGCCTGATGACGATCTACCGAACGGACGCGGATCTGCGTTGTGTCGATCTCTCGCTCGACCCGAACGACCGGCCGTACGGCTCGTTGTTCGGGCGTAGGCCCGATCTCACCAACTACGGGCTTGTCGGATTCGCCCGCCAGGTAACCCCGGAGGCGTGGTTGTCAACGTGGTCGGCTCTGTCGAGCAACGCCGGCTTTGTGCGGGCGGCTCCCGGGGTCACCGCCCCGACGCTGCTCGTGGAGCTCTCCGGCGACCAAGCGTGCTTCCCAAGTGACATCACCGAGATGTCGGCGGCGCTGGGTGCGCGCGACCTCACAGTCACTCGCGTGGCGGGCACGCACTTCGGTGGCCCGATCGCGAAGGGCGGACCGACGGGTGCCGCCCTGGCCGCCGCCGAGATCGGCGGCTGGCTGGCGAAGAGATTTCCCCTGGCCTGAGACCGATGTGGAGGTCGTCCTCGTCCACGAGGGAGTCTCACCGCCCGCCTGGCCGTGTCAGCTTCCGTTGCGGAGTCGACGTCTGCAATGCCCGCACCAGTCCCATCGCTGAGGCCGCACCCGTGCGTCGTCGGGCCTGATGCACCAGACCCGGCTCGAACTGGACGTGCTGTGTGGGCTATCGCCCGGTCAGGTCGCGGCTGCGGCAGGCACTGCTCGCCGGATCGAGGGAGCCGACAGACAAGGAGATTTACGTGATTGAGAACGTCTGCCGGTGCAGCACCTACCCGGAAATCCGGCAGGCGATCGCGCGTGCCGCGCAGATCATGACGGAGCGTTAGCCTCCTTTGCGCTGGTCGGCGAGCAATTGCTCGAGATGATCGATGTCCTCGCGGAGCAATGCGATCGCCCCGTCCGTACCACGCTCTCGGGGCAGCCGCTCGTCGGCACGGCGCAGGCTGGCCACTGCCATCTCGGCGAGTGTGTCGGCCACGGCGTCGGTGTCGTCGCCCTCGTGATACCACCAGGCGACCCAGTTGCAGAGCCCGATGACCCCGAGGGCGCCCGTCCGGGCGTCGATGGGGCGGAAATCCGCAGACCGGATGCCATCCTGCACGACTCGGACGAACGCCGACAGGACTTCTCGGCGGGCCTCTCGGTGAGCGTGCGAGATCTCCTCCGGCAGCTCGGACTCGGACTTCACGAGCAGCCTGAACCGTGCGGCCTGGGCGGCGATTCGGGAGACGTTCAACCGGGTCATCCGGCGCAGCCGCTCGGCTGGGGCGAGGTCGCTACGATCGGCGATCTCGTGCACGTCCGCGGCGGAGGTCTGGGTGATCTCGCCGACCAGGCGCGCGAGAATCGCCTCCTTCGTCTTGAAGTAGTAGTAGACGGCCGGCCGGGTCACGCCGAGGGCGTCGGCGATATCCTGCAGCGTGGTGCTCGCGAAACCCTTCTCGGCGAACAGGCGAGTGGCGTGCTCGTAGATCTCGCTCTCGACCAGCCCACGCCGATTCGTAGGACCCTTTGCCTTTCCTGAGTGTTCAGAATTTTTCGTCCGAGTCATGAGGCCAGGATAGTTCCCCCCAATCCCGCTGCAGCGAGCGGCGCCCGCCCACGATCTATCCCGGCAGGGTCCCGACGTCGGTGGGGAGGCGTCACCGCTTCGCGCCACGACCATGTCCGGCCGGACAAGAGGGAGGTCGTTCCTGGTGAACACCGACGCCGCGAGCCCATATTCCGTGGCGTTCGCCCGCCGGATCGCGTCCGCCTCGTCGTCGAACACCTCAAAGGTCTGGACTGGGCCGAAGACCTCCTGCTGCACCAGCGGGGCGTTGAGCTCCTCGATCTCCAGCAGGCTCGGCCGGTAGAACGCGCCCGCCTCCAGTGCGGGGTCCTCCAGCGGCCCGCCGCGGACGAGCACCTTCGCGTACGAAGTCGCCTCCTCGACCAGCTTGTCGACCCTCTCGACCGCGGCCTTGTCAATCAGCGGGCCCAGCTGGCTGGCCGGGTCGTTCGCTGGCCCCACCTGGACCGACTGCAACGAGGCGGAGAGCTTGGCGCGAACCTCGTCAGCCACCGCGCGGTGCACGAGGACCCTTGACCCGGTGACGCAGAACTGCCCATTCATCAGGGTGCAGGCCCCGACCAGGAGCGGGAGCAGGGAGTCGATGTCGGCGTCGTCGAACACGATCAGCGGGGTCTTGCCGCCCAACTCGAGGCTCAAGCGCTTGACCGTCGGTGCCGCGGCCGCAGCGATGGCTCGCCCCACCTCGGTGCTCCCGGTGTAGCTCACCACGTCCACCGCGGGCGAGGAGACGAGTAGCGGCGCCACCTCGTTGCCCGCCTCGGTGAGCGGGCTGACCACGGCGGACGGGACCGACGTGGTCTCCTCGACGACTTCGCCCAGCAGAGCGTTGGTCAGCGCGGTCTGGCCGGGCAACTTCACCACGACGGTACATCCGGCGCCGAGGGCGGGTCCGATCGCCCGGACAGTGAGAACGATGGGTGAGTTCCAGGGCGAGATGATCCCGGCGACGCCCGCGGCCTCGGGGGCCGACTGGAAGTACAGGCCAGGCGTGGGCTCGGCAGCACGTCCGGCAACCTGGGTCAGCGCGGAGGCTGCGCTGTAACGCAGCCAGTCCACCGCCAGCGCGACCTCCCAGGTCGTCTCCCGCAGCAGTTTGCCGTTCTCCCGGGAGAGCATGGTCGCGAGATCGTCCGCCCGTGCTGCCAGGTTGTTCGCCAACTCGTATTCGCCTTGGCGCGCGGCGCGGCAGCCCGAGACCAGTCCGTGGTGTCGAACGCGGTGCGCGCGGCCGTGATCGCGGCTTCGGCCTCGGCCCGGCCCGCGGAGTGGAAGGTGCCCACCACCTCGCCGGTCGACGGGTCGATCGATTCGTGCACTGGGCCGTCCGTACTCCTCCGCCCGTTGATCCAGTTGTCCACGGGGAGACCCGCAGCTCCGGTTAGGTCTCTGGCCATCGCCATCCTCACCTTCGAAGATTTGACAATCTTAAATAATATTGTTCATTGACGTCAGGGAGCCAAACGGGGATCATCTGACCACCCTCGATCCCAGGAGGTTGAGTTGCACCCGAACGTCATCGTCGTCGGCTCGGGCGCCGCAGGCACCGCCCTGGCACACCGACTCACCGTCGAGCCGGATACCTCCGTACCGCTGCTGGAAGCAGGCCCGGATGTACGGCCCGATGTCGTTGAAACGCCCGCCCGCTGGCCCGAGACCTCGGCGGGCCGCTCGACTACGGCTACGGGTGTGAGTAGTTGAGGTACAGAAAATCCCGGTGAGATTGATCTTGCTGAGCTTCCCCTACCGTTCGCCGTTCCGGGCCTGAGCGAGCAGCTGGGCCACCAGGTCGTCGGAGCTGCCTTCGGCCTGGCGGGCCAGGTCGTTCGGCACGGTGCCGCCGTCGAGGACCTGCGTGGTGAGCCGTTCCGTCAGCGCCGGGTCGCTGACGCTGCCGGGCCCGGCAATGCGGGCGCGGACCGGACGGCCGGGACCGATGATCTGTGCTTCGTCGGACCCGGCGGTGTCTTCGTCCTCGGCGAGCGCCTGGTACAGCGAGGTGACCGAGGGGTGTTTGCCCGCGTTCTTGCCGGTCTTGATGGTCAGCTTCTTGGCGATCTCGGGGACGGGGACGCCCTTGTCCTTGAGTGCGCGGGCGAAGAGGAGGGAGTCGTCGTCGATGACCTTCGGGCGTCCGCCGTGGTTGCCCTTCGCGGCGGCTGTGACCTGGCCCTCCAGGGTCTTCTCGCGGATGTAGTTGCGCTCGATCTGTGCGGCGGCGAGGACCGCGAAGAACATGGCGCCCATGCCGTTGGGGTCGTAGATCCCGGTGAGCGGGCCGGTGAGGAGTTCGAGCTGGACGCCGGCGCCCTGGAGCTGGGCGGATAGCGTCATCAGGTCGGCGGCGTTGCGGGCGAGGCGCTTGAGTTGGGGTGCCGTTAACGAGCGGCGAACCAGGTGACAAGTACCCGTGAGTAGCCTTCGGGTCGAAGGACGGCTTCGGTACGATGGAACAGCGGTGTGACCGTCAGGCGAGTTCGTGGCCAGCGGCGGCGATCAGGCGGTCGGTTGCTTCCGTGGCGGTCCTGCGGACGGCGTTGAGAGTGTCGTGGTCCGGAAGATCGCGGATGGCGTAAACAGCCCGCGCAGCCTCCTCGGCAGCGGGCCTGAGGGCCGGAGAGAGCACGCAGACAGTGGTGAGTGGCACGGTCATTGCGCTCCGGGTGGCGTGACTCAACTTCCGGGATTCTTGATACAGGCTCGGCCCAGCCCCGGTCAGTCGTAAATTCTCACGGTCCCACATCTGGCGCCGGTGGTCGGCCAGGGCGCTGGTCAACTGAGCGACGGCGGCGAGCAGCGCTTCCTGCCGGGCGGCGGCTCTGGCTTCCGCGCGCTCGGCGCGGGTGGTGTGCCGCTGGATGATGCCGGTCACTAACACGCCGGCAAGGGTGCCGATTACGGCGACGATGGCAGACCACATGTCAGTTTTCCTTCGTGACTCGGGCTGCCATGGCAGCCGGGGCGGGGTGGTTCTGTAAGGGAGGTCACCACCGGGTGTTCAGAATGGGCGGCCATGGCGTCACGCGCCAGGCTTCGCACTCGGCTCTATTTCGGCGTTCGGGGAGTAGCGGAGCAGGGATGACCGCTGCGGCGTTCAGTTTGCTGAACAAAGGGGTGCTTGTGGGTGTCAGCGTTTGATGCGGCTGCGGATGGCGAGTGCTGCTAGGGCGAGCAGGATGGGCTCGGTGAAGCGGCTGGCCATTTCTGTATAGGTGCCCCAGGTGGTGAGGTCCTGGCCGCTGGAGCGGAACACAACCGAGTTGAGCATGACGTTGAGCGCCTTCTCGGCCCGCTTGCTGGTGAAGCGGTCACCGGTCGGGTTCTTCGGGTCCGGTTGTCGACGACAGTCTTCCACTCGCCATCGACCCTCTCTCGGACGATCTCCTGCTTCGGCGTCTCGTTCGGCAGCCCGAGGCCCATCATCAGCAAGATGGTGGTCATCATCGCGAGGCCCAGCCAGCCGAGGGCCCGGGAAGCGCGCAGACCGTAACCGGACACCAGCCAGTACGCCCACAGCAGCCTACGCTCGCCCCAGGGGCTGTTGGTGTGGTCGTGGCGGCGCATCTCGCACTCGCCGTAGTAGAAGTCGGCGGCGCCCGGCTCGTTCTTACCGTCCTCGAGCGCCTTGCGTAACTGCCGGTAGAGCGCGGCCGCGTCCGCTGGGTCGGGAGTGAGATCGGGGTCGGGGTGGTGCGGTCCAGTGCGCCAGTTTCGAAGTGAGAGGGGCTGGCCCGGGGGCAAGGTGGGCTGGTCCCCGCTCTGTGCGCGTCAGTGGTGTTCCTCGGCCAGGGTGCGTCGGCGGGTCCACCAGTAGGGCCATATGCAGTGGCGGCGGTGAAGGCCCGCGGGGGTGAGGGCGAAAGTGCAGCGGCCTTCCAGGCGGAGCTGATCGAGGTGGAAGGCCCCGGAGAACAGGCAGTCGGTCAGGTCGGTGTCGGTCAGGACCAGGTGCGCGGCGTCCACTCCGCGTACCGAGACCACCCGCACGCTGCTCTTGGCGCCTGCCCCGGCCAGCAGGCTTTCGTCCACCGCCCAACCGAGGCTGGTGAAGGGAGCGGGGTGGGCGGTGACCGCCACGGGGGAGGACAGCACCGCGTGACTGAGGTCTGCGGTGGCGTAGCGCAGGCGCAAGGTCGCCGTCGACTCCCACCGGGTCCTTTCGCAGCGCACCGCGCCCGCCGCGATCTCCAGTGTCACCGGTACATCGAACACCGCACCGGACAGATCGACCGCCCCCGCACACACCAACGGCCCGAACCACGACATCACCGCAAACTGCGCCTGGCCGAAGTGGACGTCTTGGGAGAACTTCGACTGTTCGAAATCGGCGATGTCGGAGAACTGCGCCCTGCCAAAATCGGCTGCGTCGAAGAATTGCGTTCCATCGAACCAGGCGGCGCTGGAGAACCGCGCCCCGTCGAACCGGGTGGCGCCGCAGAACAGCGCCAGTTCGAATTGGGCGGTGTCGGAGAACCATGCCTCGCCGAAATCGGCGGTGCCGGAGATCCACGCATCGACGAAATGGGCGGCGCCGGAGAACCGCGCCTCGCCGAAATCGGCGGTGTCGGAGAACCGCGCCTCGCGGAAGAAGGCGGTGTCGGAAAACTGCGCCTTGACGAACCAGGCGCCCCTGGTGAACCGAGCCCCCCAGAAGTCAGCGACGCCGAAGAACTGCGCCCTGCCGAAATGGGCGGTGTCGGAGAACTGCGCCCCGTCGAACTGGGCGGTGCCGAAGCGGGGCTTCTGGGTGGTGGGGTCGTGGAGGACTTGGAGAAGGACTTGGAGGAGTGGTGCGGTGAAGGGGGTGCCGCGGTGGTCGATGTCCGAACCGGGGGCCAGGGTGGTGAGGTAGGCATCGCGGTCGGTGTCGTTCAGGTGGGCCAAGCATGCGGTGTGGCCGGGGGCGTGGATGCCGGGGCAACCGACGGGGTCGGTGGCGGGGTCGGCGCCGTGCCCGCAGTACGGCCAGGAAGGCAGGGATGGTACGGGGGCCGGTGGGGTGCTCATGGCCTGCGAACTCCAGGCTTTCGGTTGGTGACAATCTGAGGGAGGGTGTCTGCCAGGGGCGTAAAGCAGCAGACCGGTGGCGGGAGGGCGCGGCTTCTCCGGGTCACAGTTGACCGTGCCGGAAGGGGCGTACACCGGAGTGGCGGTGCTCGAGAAGGCATGTCGGCAGACCTTCCCGATTTCCTCCGCGGTCAGTGACTGCTGGAACGCCTCTGAGGCGCGCTCAACCGGCTGGAAGTCCGTACCGCTCAGGAGGCCCCGCTCGCGGGCTGTTCGTCACATACACCGGCGGGGGGGGGGGGGGGGGCCGGCGGGGGGGCGCGCGCGCGCGGGGGGCGCTCAGGCTGGGGGGCGTCGCCGGCCGCGCCGGGGCGCGCGC
>NZ_JBHYVB010000042.1:0-23081 GCF_042750115.1 Streptomyces sp. NPDC059455 | reverse complement strand
TGAGCATGGAAGGGTTCAAGGCCGACGCCGACCAGCTGGGCAAGAGCCCCGTCGCCGGCGGGGACGTCTGCTGCTCCGGCCAGGAGGAGAGCACCAAGGCCGTGCCGGCGGCTTCGGGCTGCGCCTGCGGCAGCTGAACGGCGACGCTCACCCTTCTTCCGGCTCCTCCTCCTGCGCGGCCTCGGGGTCGCGCAGGGGGCGCAGCCCCTGGCCGGGGCCGCTGGCCTTGATGTTGAACAGGTAGCGGCCCAGGAAGTTGATATGCCGGTCTTTGAGCGGTGAGAGCCGGGCCACGTCCTCGTCCTTGATGTCGTGGCCCTCGGCGCGCAGCTGGGCGACGGCCGCGTCGAGATAGCGGGTGTTCCACAGGACGACGGCGTTGAGGACCAGGCCGAGGGCGGCGAGCTGGTCCTCCTGGCCCTCGCGGTACGCCTGGCGGATCTGGCCCCGGCCGCCGTGGCAGATCGCGCGGGCGGGGCGGTGGCGGGACTCCTGCACGGTGAGCTGCCGGTTCATCAGCCGGCGGTAGGTGTCGTCGACCGGGTCGACCAGAGCGAGCAGGTGCATGGTCTTGTCGATCCGCCCGTACTCGGCAAACGCCGCCCCCAGCGGGGTCGGGTGGCCCTCACGGCCGAACATCCGCAGCAGGTCGTACGCCCGCACCTGGTTGGTGATGAGCGATCCCGCGACCCGGAGCATGTCGGGCCAGTGCGTCTCGATGCGCTTCAGGTTGACCTTGTTGGAGGCCACCGCCTCCAGCGGCCCGTACCCGCCGCCCGCACTGTCGCCCTCGGGCAGGTCGGCCCGCCAGAACCGCTGGTCGGCCAGGTCCCGGAAGCGCGGGGCGAAGCGGAAGCCGAGCATCTTGTACAGACCGAAGGCCATGTCGGAGTACGAGGCGTTGTCCGTGGCGACCATCTCCGGCTTCACCCCGCCGTCGAGATTCAGCAGGGTGTCCAGGCTGTAAAGGCTGTCACGCGGGATGCCCCGTACGACCATCGCGCCGATCCCGGCGACCTGGTCGTTGACCGCGTTGAGCCAGGTCACGCCGCGTTTGTAGCCGTAGTACTTGGGCGAGGGGCCGGTGTTGATGCTCTTGACGGGGACGACGAAGCGCAGGCCGTCGACGGAGGCGAGCAGCCTACCGCCCCACATCTGGGCCAGCTCGATGCGGGACTGGGCGCCGATCAGCGCCGCGTTCGCCGCGGCGATGGTGTCGGCGCGCACGTAGTTCTGGTCGACGTGGGACAGGCGCGAGCGGGTCAGCGCCTTGTTCTCCGGGTCGATGACCGGGGTTAGACCGATGTTGCAGCTCTGCGAGACCAGCAGGGCCACCAGCGAGACGAGCAGGCCCTCCATGCGGGTGCGCCGGTCGGAGACATGCCCGAAGGAGTCGAGGAACCCGGTCCAGGAATGGACCTCGAACAGCAGGTCCGGCAGGTCGATGCGGGGCAGCATGGCCTCCGTGGTGGCCTTCAGCCACGTCAGCGACTCCGGCTCGCCCACCGTACCGAGCTTGTCCACACTCAGCCGCGCCCGGCCCCCGCCCTCAGGGACGACGACCTCCACCTTCGCCTCGGCGCCAGCCTCCTCCAGCCGGTCGGCCATCTGCCGCCACGCCGCGTCCAGTCCGCGGGCGAGCTGGGCCAGGTGCTCGCCGACGTCCTCAGTCAGGGACAGGCCCGCCAGCACATCCGACTTCATCGCCTCCCACCGGGGCCCGTCCAGCAGCCGGGCTCGAGGGTCGGCCCACCGGTTCGACGGAGCGGCGAACACGTCCCGCCGGTTCAGGGCGCGGTGCAGCTGCTCCAGCACGCACACCACGTACGCGTCCCGGCCGACCGCACCCTGCGGCAACTTGCCGTTGGAGAACACCGCCCGCCGCCACATCGCCGGCACCAGGTCGCCGTCGACCTCGCGCGGCAGCTGCGGCCGCTCCTTGACCCGCCGACGCGAGAGCGCGGGCAGACGGCGCACCGCCTTCAGGATGCGCCGGCCGGACGGGGCCGCGCCCAGCGCCTCCGACTCGCCCAGCAGCGACAGGAACGGGCGCACCGTGTTGTAGCGCAGGGCGAGCTTCTCGCGCATCGCCGCCTCGGCTGACCCGTCGTCCTCCGGCACCAGGGCCTCGACGGTGGCGACGGCCCCGGCCACGGCCGTGCGCGGCACGGCTTCCTCCACCACCGCCCACAGCGCGGCCACGTCCAGGTCCGCGTCGTGCTCGGCGACCAGGTCCAGCTCCTCGGTGAGGATCTTCGACGCCTTCGCCAGGATGCGCGCGGCCTTCTCCAACTGAGGCAGCATCGCCAGGCGCTCCCGCTCCGACGCCTGCCGCGCCGGGCTGATCAGCCGGTTCGCCATCAGCACCGAAAACAGGTTCAGCGCGTCGTCGACCGCCTGCGCCTCCAGCTGCCGCACCACCGCCGTCAGCAAGGCCGTGCGCCGCGGCTGCGGCGCACGCTCGATCGTCTGCGCCTTGCTCAGCTGCCCGTACCGGGCCAGCGTGGACAGCCGGTTCACCGGCACCCGGGACAGGTTCACCCGGCCCAGCGCGAACGCGGAGATCTCCTCCACCCGCTCCATCGCCCGCACCATCGCGGTCCCCGTCGACTTCACCGGCGGCGTGCGCAGCCGCTCCAGCGCCGAGACCCGCCTGCCCTCCGGCACCACCAGCAGCCCGGCCAGCGCCGGCGCAAGCGCCGGATCGGGCCCGCTCGGTGGCCCGGGCCACCGCCTCATACAGGCGCCGCTCGGCCGCCGTACGAGCCTCCGCCACCTGCCGGGCCAGCACCGAGACCCCCGGCAGCAGCACCCGGTTCTTCCGCAGCCACGTCACCGCGTGGTTGAACAGCGCGACCGGCCCCTCCGCGTGCGTCCACGCCCGCCCGTACAGGAAGCCGCGGAACTGCCGCCCCCATTCGCGGTCGGTGAAGTCGCGGTACCCGAACCGCTCCTGGATCTGGCCCGCGTGCTCGTACACCGTCGAGCGCCGCTCGGCGTACCGCTTCACGCACGACGCATCGTCGATACCAAGCTGCCCAGCCAGGTACTCCACGGCCTCCCACGGCACCGCTAGGTGGTCCTCGCCGAGGAACCGGCCGACGTAGCGGACCGTGCAGATCTGCACCGCCATCCCCAGCCGGTGCGCGTCCGTACGCCGCAGCGCGATCAGATCACGGTCGTCATCGTCGAGGAAGAAGAACCGCTCCAGCTCCGGGCGCGTGGGCACCTCGGTGAACGTCCCGTACGCCTCGACCTGCTCATCAGTCAGAAACTCCACCGGCACGAACCGGACCGTAGCCAGCACCGACGACCGCCCGACGATCTTTCCGCGAACCCCAGCGAACCCTCCAGCCGACGTGCTAGCCACCCATGATCGTTCTCACCGGGATTTCCTGTACCGCAACTGCTCACACCCGGACGACCATCCCAAAACCCTCACCACGCGGCACAATCTCGCCCACTGCCGGGGAAACGCGGGGGACGCGGCCGGAGCCGCGGCCGCCTACGACGAGTTGCTGAAGCACATAGTGCCAGGTACCGGGCGATGAACATCCCGACACTCTCACCACCCCGCCCCATGTCGCCTACTGGCTGGGGACGTGGCCGTTGATGAATCGACCGAGTCCGGGACGGTCGCTCTCCCATGCGGCCCGGCGGCGAAAGCCGTCCCGGAAGGCGTCCCGGAACTGCAGGGGGCCGGATGGAAGCGGACGGGGTATTCGGGATGGACGCGCGGCGGCCGGACGGGAAAGAGAACACGTGAACGGCGACCTGGACGAGAGCGCCCGCGCCGAGCTCATCGAACGCGAGCCCTGCCCGCGCCGCGGGACATCGCCGGGATCGGCGTGCCGGGCCAACTCCGGCCGTCGCCATCGACTACCCCACCGGCCGTACGCCAATCTGCCGGACAACACAGGCGCCCATTCGCAAGCGCTGCTGCCCCCGACCGTCTCTGGGCCGGGGGCAGCAGTGTGTCGGGACCGGTCAGTTGGCCGTTGTCGTCTTGGCGAGGGCCTTGTCGAGGTGGCGGTCGACGAGGACAGGGGAGCCGGAGAGGATCAGCAGCAGACTGCCGTCGCGGATCGCGGTCTGCTTCATCACGGTGCTCCGCTCTCCGGTGGAGAGCGTAAGGAGCTGGCTCCACTGCTCGTCACCGAGCTCGCGGGGCGCGGGCAGTTTCTGCGAGGCCATGTTGATCGGGGTGTCGTCCGCGACGACCTGATAGGTGGGGCACCCGGTCATGGCGTCGAAGATCCGGCCGATGCCGTTGGACAGCTTGTTCGCGCTGTCGCTGTATAGCTCCTCGGAGACCTCCGAGGAACTGCCGCCGTAGGTGAAGGTGGCCTTCGCCTTGCGGGGGAAGGTGAGCGTGCCGCCGGTGGCCGCGTCGCCGCCCAGCTTGCTCAGAGCTGGGCAGCCGACGACGGTGAAGTTGTCGTGCTGGGCGGGGTGCTCCGGCTTGCGCAGGTAGCCGCTGCCGAGGTCGTTCTCGTCGAGCAGGCGGGTCTCTCGTGTTTCGCTGTCTTGAGTGGTCAGGTTCCGGCGGTGGCCCAGGCTGTGAGGACGGCCTGGATTTCTTCGGGTTGTGCCTGGTGGGGGTGTGGGCCGCGAAAACGGTGGGCGATGATCGTGCGGCGGAGCTTGGCGGTCATGTCCTCGAAGGAGGGCTGGGTCTTGGTGGTGTACCAGCGGGCTCTGGCGCGGTGTTCGTCGGTGTCGGCGGGTTGGTGGCCGACCAGCGCGTACCAGGTGGTGACCACGGTGCAGGCGAGCAGGCCGAAGGGGACGGTGCGTTCGACCGCGAGGCGAGTACGGTTGCGGGCCTCGCCGACGCCGAGGGTCTGGCGGGCGTCGAAGAAAGCGGTCTCGATCGCCCAGCGGGCCGCGTAGCGTTCCACGATCTGTTCGGCGGATGTGGTGAGGTCGGTGGTGACCAGGGCGGTGCCGTAGCCGCGGTCCAGTCCGGTGCCGGGCCCGCAGTTGCTGTCCCGGACCAGGACAACTCTGATGGGCCGGGTGTGGAAGGAGCCGTACCACAGGCAGGTGTGCTCGGCGAGGAAAACGGTGTCCACGCGTCCGTAGCGGCGGACCTTGGTTCGGTGCCAGTCCAGCTGCTGGGAGAGATCGGTGGGTGTCCCGAGGCGTGGGCCCCGGGTGCGTGGGCGTCCCTTCTTGCCCGTGCGTGGGGGCGGGAGTTCGTGCAGCACGGAGGTGACCTTCAGGCGGCTGGTCCAGGTGATCTGCGGGTTGAGGCCGCGTAGGTGCTCGCCGACGTAGGCGGCATCCCTAACTGTGTGCAGGGTGCGGTGGGGGAAGTGGGCGGCGAGCAGTTCGGTCATCTCGCGGGCCAGGGCGATCTTTCCGGTGTGTTTGGGGCGCCATAGACAGGCCAGGACGGGCAGGCATACCTGCGCGACCAGCCCGGTCAGCAGAATGCAGAACGTGCGGAACGTCGGAGCGGTGAAGCAGGAACGGCAGACAGCCAGCAAAGCGGATAAGGACGGCGGTATCGTGCCCACTGGAAGCATCCGCGAATCACTCTCAACTGGGTGAAACAGACACCGCCGATGCTTCTGTCTACCCGTCACATGCCAAGAGCAGTACGGTCTCGCGCCATCCGATCGAGCGCATCAACACACACCCGTTCACCGCCCGGTGATCCAAAAAGTGCGAAACACGAGCGCTCGAGGGCGTCTATCCGGCGTCGGCCGAGACGCTGGCCGAGTACCGGCGTTCTCGTGAGGGAGGAGTCCGATGAGGATCATGCCTTCGGTGCTGGACCCGGAAGAGACGTACAAGCCGATGACGGGTGTCGTCGTCCCGCGGCCGATTGCCTGGGTGACCTTGCTGTCGGAGGACGGGGTGCTCAACCTCGCGCCGTTCAGTTGCTTCACCTTCGTCTCCAGCAAACCCCCGATGGTGGGCATCAACATCGGCCGGAAGGCGGGCGTGCGCAAGGACACCGGCCACAACATCCATCGCGGTGGCGAGTTCGTCGTCAACATCCCGGACGAGACGATGATCGAGGCAGTGCATCACAGCGCGGTCGAGTACCCGCCCGGCGTCAGCGAGGTCGAGACGCTGGGACTGGACACGGTGGACTCCGACCGGGTCGGCGTCGCGCGGCTGCGGGACGTGCCGGTCAGCCTGGAGTGCCGCCTCCACAGTGTCACCGAGTGCGGGCTGACCGGTGCGGAATTCGTGGTCGGCGAGGTCCTCGCCTTCCACATCCGGGACTCCTTGATGGCCGACGGCAAGGTCGATACCGCCGCGATGCGGCCGATCGCCCGGATCGCGGGACCCAACTACGCCGCTCTGGGCGAGATCACCTCGATGCGGCCGACCGCCCGGACGCCGAAGACCGTCCTCGTGGAGGGCGGCGAACGGTGACCGTGCGCGCGGCGGGTCAGACGCTCCGGTGGTGTGGCAGCGGCGGCGGCGCGGACCGGTAGACCGGTGGGGTCGCGGAAAGATTGATCGGGTTCCGGCACAGGGTCACGGTGCTGCCGTCAGCGCGCGGAAGCTCCACGGTCGGGGTGAGCCCGAGGCCGGTGGCGAGCGCGAAGGCGCCGGCGATGTCGTTGACGGTCCCGGCGGGCACGCGCAGACGGGTCAGCTCCTCGGCCCAGTGCTCGGCGGGCCTGGCCGCGAGCAAGCGTACCAGCTCCGCGCGCAGCTGCCCGCGGTGCCGCACCCGGGCGGTGTTGGTGGCATACCGCTTGTCCTCGGCCAGGCGCGGGGCGCCGAGCGCCTGGCCGAGCCCGGTGAACTGGCGGTCGTTGCCCACGGCGAGGACGAGCTCGCCGTCGGAACAGGGAAGCAGCTCGTAGGGCGCGATGCTGGGGTGCTGATTGCCCATCCGGGCCGGCACGACACCGCCGGAGGTGTAGGCGCTGGCCTGGTTGACCAGCCCGGCGAGCAGGCACGACAGCAGGTCGATGTCCACGCGCTGCCCTTCGCCGGTGCGTGTCCGGTGATGGAGCGCGGTAAGGATGCCGATGGTGGCGAACAGTCCGGCGAGCACATCGACCACGGCCACACCGACCTTCTGGGGCTCCCCGTCGGGCTCCCCGGTGATGCTCATCAGCCCGCCGAGTGCTTGGACGAGCAGGTCGTAGCCGGGCAGCGGGGCGCCGGGCCCACGCCCGAAGCCAGTGATCGAGCAGTAGATCAGGCCCGGGTTCTCGGCCCGGAGCTGCTCGTGGTCAAGGCCGAACTTCGCCATCAGCCCGGGCCGGAAGTTCTCGACCACCACATCGGCGGACAGGGCCCGCCGTCGCGCCTCGGCGCGATCCTGAGGGTCGGCCAGATCGAGCACGAGCGTGTCCTTGTTGCGGTTGACGGACTGGAAGTAGGTGGCCTGGTCGTGCCGGTCGTGCGGCGGGCCCCAGGCGCGGGTGTCGTCGCCGGTCCCGGGGCGCTCGACCTTCGTGACGGAGGCGCCCAGATCGGCGAGGAGCATCGTCGCGAAGGGGCCGGCCAGGACCCGGGCGAAGTCCAGCACCCGGAGGTTGCCAAGAGCGGTGGTCATCTGCGAGCCTTCCGATCATCGATTTTCGAAAATCGAGAATCAGGCTAGAGGCCCACGATCCCGAGAACAAGAGGAGAGCCGACGATGACCCCTTCGGCAGCAGCTCCGCTGGACTTCCTCTCCGTCGACCACTTCCTCTCCGACGAGGAACGCGACATCCGCGACACCGTCCGCGCGTTCGTCCGCGACCGGGTGCTCCCCGAGGTCGGGGACTGGTTCGACCAGGGGCGGCTGCCCCGGGAACTGGTGGGGGAGTTGGGCAAGCTGGGCGTGCTGGGAATGCACCTGGAGGGCTACGGATGCGCCGGGACAAGCGCCACCGCCTACGGGCTGGCGTGCCTGGAGCTGGAAGCCGGCGACAGCGGGCTCCGCAGCCTGGTGTCGGTGCAGGGCTCGCTGGCCATGTACGCCATCCACCGGTGGGGCGCGGAGGAGCAGAAGAGCCAATGGCTGCCACGGATGGCGGCTGGCGAGGCGGTCGGATGCTTCGGCCTGACCGAGCCGGATTCTGGATCGGACCCGGGCTCTATGCGAACCCACGCCCGGCGCGATGGTGACGACTGGCTCCTGAGCGGCCGGAAAATGTGGATCACCAACGGTTCACTGGCCGACGTGGCGGTGGTGTGGGCGCGTACCGAGGAGGGCGTCCGCGGCTTCTTGGTGCCCAAAGGCACCAAGGGCTTCTCGGCCCACGACATCCACAAGAAGCTGTCACTGCGCGCGTCGACGACCTCGGAGCTGGTCCTGGACGAGGTCCGGCTGCCGTCCTCGGCGATGCTGCCCGGCGCCACCTCCCTGCGCGGACCGCTGTCGTGCCTGAACGAGGCGCGTTTCGGGATCGTATGGGGCGCGGCCGGAGCCGCCCGCGCCTGTCTGGCGGCCGCCATCGACTACAGCACGACCCGGACGCAGTTCGGCAAGCCGATCGGGGGCTTCCAGATCCAGCAGCAGAAGCTCGCCCGGATGGCGCTGGAGGTCAACCGGGCGACCCTGCTGGCACTGCACCTGGGCCGGATCAAGGATGCCGGCCGATTGCGGCCCGAGCAGGTGAGCATGGGCAAGCTGGGCAACGTCGACGCGGCCCTGGACGTGGCCCGTACGGCGCGGCAGGTGCTGGGCGCCAACGGGATCACCCTGGAGTACCCGGTGATGCGGCACATGGCCAATCTCGAGTCGGTGGTCACCTACGAGGGCACCGCGGATGTGCATGCGCTGGTCGTCGGGGGTGCGCTGACTGGGATCGACGCGTTCCGGTGAACGCACACCGCTAGAGTCGTGACGGTGACGACACACCACAGTGGACCGGGAACGATGGCCCAGCACGCGCTCGACGAGCTGCGACGGGCGATTGTTTCCGGCCGCTATCGCCCGGGGCAACGGGTCCTGCAGGAAGAGATCGCCGAGAGCCTCGGGGTGAGCCTCGCCCCGGTCCGCGAGGCGCTGCGGGCTCTGGAGCAGGAGGGGCAGGTCGTCTACCGGCCACGGCGCGGGTACTTCATCACCGAGCTGCACGCGGCTGACCTTCAGGAGATCTACGCGCTGCGGCAGTTGTTGGAGGAGCGCGCGGTGCGCCAGTCCCTGCCCGTGCTCGACGAGGACGCCGTCGAACGGATCGCCCTCGCCGCCCGTGACTGCGCCGAGGCCGCCCGGCGCGGCGACGTCGCCGCCGAGCTGGAGGCCAACCGCCGGTTCCACTTCAACATCCTGGAGTCCGCGGACCACCCCCACACGGTGCGCCTGATCCGGCTCCTGTGGGACTCCACCGAGCCCTACCGCGCGATGTACTACAACTCGCCGGAAGAGCGCGAGAAAACGGTCGAGGCCCACGACGAGATCCTCGATGCGGTGCGGCGCAAGGCGGCGGACGAGGTGATCGCCGCGCTCGACGCGCACCGGGACCGCGCGCTGACGACGCTCACGCACATCCTCGCCGCCGACTGAGCTGTATGACCGTTGGCGCCGAGGCGATCGCTGCGGACGCGGGCAATTGGCGGAGCCGGTCAGCAGGTGAGCCAACCGCCGTTGACGTCCAGGCTGGTGCCGTTGATGTAGCTGGCCCGGTCGCTGATCAGGAATTCGATCGCGTCGGCGATCTCGTGTGGCCGGGCGAATCGTCCCATGGGTACCTGGGCCGTCATACGTTTCTCGGCCTCGCCCTTGACACCGCTCATCATCGGGGTGGCTACGAAGCCGGGCGCCACACCGTTGACACGGATGCGGAAGCCGACCAGCTCGCGGGAGAGGCTGGCAGTGAGGTTCTGCAGGGCCGCCTTCGAGGCCGCGTAGGCGACGCTGGAGGGTAGGTGGGGCGGGAACTCGGCGTCCGGAAGACCGCCGGTGCCCAGCTTCGACGCGATCGACAGCAGATTGACGATGCTGGCCGAACCATCCCTCGGCAGGCGCCGGAACGCCTCTCGAACGAGGAGGAACGGGGCCTTGAGATTGATCGCCATGGTCAGGTCCCACTCCTCCTCGGAGATATCGGAGAAGGGCTTCTTGCGGCCGTTGTCCTTGGGAGAGATGCCCACCGCGTTCACGAGTACGGTCAGCGGCCCGTACGAGGCGGCTTCATCGCTGAGTCGGCTGTTCACCTCGGCACTGGTGAGGTCGCTGGCGAACCAGGGATGTTCTCCGTGACCGAGCGCGGACAGTTCCTCGGCGATCTTCCTGACAGCGCTCTCGTAGCGTCGGCCACCACGACCCGGTAGCCGATGTCGACGAGGCGTTTGCCGATAAGGCTGCCGATGCCACCGGCGCCGCTACCGACAGCGGACGGCATGCGGACGATGGCACACTGAGCACCCAACGGAGTTCCCTCACGGTCAGTCGGATCTTGGTCGATCTTCTAACCTACTGGGAGCTCCGTTGCCGCGTCCCGGCCTTCGCGGGTACATCACCAAAAGTGACGAACCCCGCAACGCCACCAGGGGATATCTCGCCCGGAATCCACCATCGACAAGTACCTGAACTGCGGAAACGCAGTAAGTCACCGGCATTGCACCGACCTGCGCAATCGTGGGGTCAGGGACGTGCTCATGCTGGTCTGCGACGGGCTGTCCGCCCTGCCGGACGCGGTCGCGAACGTGTGGCCGCAGACTGTCGTGCAGCGCTGCGTAGTTCACCTGATCAGGCAGAGCCTGCGCTACGCCTCGAGGCGGGACTGGCCCGAGGTCACCGCCGACCTCAAGCCCGTCTACACCGTCGTCAACGAGGCCCAGGCCCGCGAGCGCCTCGACGAGTTCGACGCCAAGTGGGGCCATAAGTACGGCAGTATCGCCACCGTCTGGCAGCGGGCCTGGAGCGAGTTCGTGCCGTTCCTGGCCTTCCCCGACGCGATTCGCGAGGTCGTCTACGCGACCAAGGAGCTGGCCATGGAGCGAACGCGGCGAGCCGGCCGGCCGAACGCGCGCCGAGGACGAGCAGGGCTCCCTCGCCGGCGAACTGGCGTGCGGCCTCGGCGCCGATCCCCGCGCTCGCGCCGGTGATGATGACCTTGTCCTGCAGGAGCTTCGTTCGCATCGCTTTGCGCCGTCCTATGCCGGAGTGCGGGTGCGATCCGCGTCGAGGAGGGGCCGGATGGTGTGCAGCAGCTCGTCGAGCCTGCGGCAGGCAGCTTCGTTGGGGCCGGCCATCGGCAGCCGGTGTTCGTTGTCCGGGAGCAGTCCCGTCTTCCACATGAGGTATTTGACAGGCCCGGGGTTGGTGTCCCAGAAGACCGCGGAGTTGAGTTCGTACAGCGCGTAGTGCAGTCGGCGTGCTTCGTCGAGGTTTCCCGCGGCGACCTCTTCGTAGAGGCTGCGGACGGCCTGGGGAGCGACGTTGGCGGCGGCGTTCACCAGGCCGGACGCGCCGATCGCCAGCATCGGGAAACTCAGCTCCTCCACTCCGACGAGCACCCGGAATTGTGAGCCGAGTCGGGATATCACCTCGGTGATCCACAGAAGGTCGTACGCGGAGTGCTTGACGCCGACGATGTTCGGGGATTCGGTGGCGATCCGCTCGACGACCTCCGGCCTGACCGTGATTCCGGCGCGGCCGGGAATGTGGTAAGTGAGCACCGGAAGTCCCGTCGAAGCGGCGACTTGGCGATAATACCGCACCATGCCTTCCTCGGGCGGCTTCGAATAGTAGGGCGTGACGACCATGACGGCGTCTGCGCCTGCCCGCTCGGCTGCCTCGGTGAGTTCGATGGTGGCCTCGAGAGTATGGGCGCCGGTCGCGGCGATGACCGGAAGGCGGCCGGCGGACGTGGTCACGGCCGTGTGGAACAGCTCGATCCGCTCGGTGGTCGTGAGCATCGCCGGCTCTCCCGAGGTTCCGGTGACGACGATGCCGTGGGAGCCGCTGTCGAATTGGAATCGGATGAGGCGCTCGAATGCCTCCCGGTCGACTGCTCCCTTGCGGAACGGCGTCACCAGTGGGGGCAGGGAACCCCGCAGGAAGTCGTCGGAAATCGGGATCATGGGAATCTCATTTCTGCCGCGAGCGGGAATTCGAGAGCTACCGATGTGACCGCGCGCCGCGCGGAACGGTCGTCGTGGCAGGCGCCTTCCTAGGGCGTTGTCACGTGTCCCGCATATCTGTCTCCGGATGGTCACGCTCGATGCGATGCTGACACGGACGGGCCGTGGCGGCAAGGGCTCTGTACGGGTGCGGGCTCGGGATTCCACTGTCGTGTGTCGAGGCGGGCCAGTTTCGGTCACGGGGTTGTGAACGAAGCCTTGACATCGGCTCGCGATCGGTCGATCGTAACCACCCGGATACATGTAACCAAGCGGAGACACATGAACCCTCTCGGGGTGTATCGCTCCGTCAGGACAGGGCCGCTGAGAGAGGACCGAGCGTGCACATTTCACTCGCCGAGTTCGATGGCAGAGTCGCCATCACGGGTGACGACGGTGACGGCCCGCGCGTGCTGGCCGAGCCGCTCGCGGGACTGTCGCTGGGCGAGGCGCTGGCACAACCGGACCTTGCAGGCACGGTCCACACCGCGTACCGCGACGGCACGCCCGCCACCGGCACGGAGTTCCGTCCCCTGACGCCGGTCGCCGACACTGCCAAGGTCTTCTGCGCCGGGTTCAACTACCGGGCCGCCGGGCGGGAACGGCCGGAGCACCCGACGTTGTTCCTGCGCACCGTCGCCAGCCTGGTCGGCCACGAGCACCACGTCGTGGTGCCGGCGGCGTCGTCCTTCCTGGACTGGGAAGGGGAGATCGCGGTCGTCATCGGGGCGCCGGCGCGCCATGTGTCCGCTGAGCACAGCTGGCGACACGTGGCAGCACTGACGTGCCTCGCGGACAACACGGTCCGTGACTTCGCCAAACACGGCACGCAGGCCACCGCGGGCAAGAACTTCGAGGCCAGCGGCGCTATCGGGCCCGCGCTGCTGCTGTGCGAAGGTCCGCCGGCGGCCTCGGACGTCAAGCTGACCACCCGGCTCAACGGCGAGCAGATGCAGGCAGGCTGCCTGGACGACCTGCTGCACTCCGTCGAGGAGCTGATCAGCTACCTCAGCGATGTCACCACACTCAACCCCGGCGACGTCATTGCCACGGGCACCCCACCGGGCATCGGCGCCCGCCGGCAGCCGCCCCGCTACCTGCGGCCAGGCGACGTGCTCGAAGTCGAGGTGAGCGGCGTCGGCGTGCTCCGCAACCCGGTCTGCGACGAGGGCGCTCGATGACGCCCGCCGTCCGCTGCCTCGATGACGCCGAGGTCGACCGCCTCCTGACCCTCGACGACGCCGTCACCACGCTGCGCCGGGCGTTGGGCAGCGAGCCTGCGATGGCTCCGGTGAGCATGCCCAAAGCGCTGGGCACCTGGCCCGACGGCAGCTTGCACGCTCTCGGCGCACACTGGACCTCCAGCGGCTACGCAGGCGTGAAGACGTGGATCAACACCAGCGCGGGCGCGCAGAGCGTCTACTGCCTGTTCGACACGGCGGCCGGCGGCCTGCTGGGGATCTTCCGGGCCCGTTCCCTGGGCCGGCTGCGGACGGCCGCGGTCGGCGCGCTCGGCCTGCAGGCGATGGTGCCGGCGGACACCGGCACGCTCGCGCTGCTCGGCACCGGCCGGCAGGCACGCGCCCAACTCGCCGGTGCCGCCGCGGTGCTGCCCCTGACCCGGGTCCGCGTGTGGTCCCCGACCACCGAGCACCGCACCTCCTTCAGCGCCGCGATGGCCGACGAGTTCGGCATCGAGGTCATACCGGCCGGCTCGGTCGCGGACGCCGTCCGCGACGTCGGTGCCGTCGTGACGGTGACGAGGGCACGAGCTCCCTTCCTGCGAGCGGCTGATCTGCGGCCCGACGTGCACATCAACGCGATGGGCGCCATCTTGCCCGGAGCGGCCGAACTGGACGCGGACGTCGTCCGCTCGGCGCGGTCCGTCGTCGTTGACGACGTGGCCTCCGCGCTGGAGAACTCCACCGAACTACGGACGGCGCTGCGCGACGACCCCGGTTTCTCCGGCCGGGTCAGTCCGCTCGGCGAGGTGCTGCGGGCACCCGGCGTGGTCCGGCCCGGGCTGACCATCTTCAAATCCGTGGGCCTGGGGGCGTGTGACCTGGTCCTCGCGGTGCGTGTGTACGAAGCGGCCCGCCTCGGAGCCGCCGACCACACGCGAACCGATCCGACAACAACGCAGGCACAGGAGAAGTGATGGATGTTCAGAAGCTGACGGCCACGGAGGACACCGGTCCGGTGCGGTTGGTCGACCTCCGGGAGGCCCCGGCCCGGGAGAACCACCTGTGGCCGGTGCACATCGTGCGGCGCGCGGAGATCGAGCACGCCCTCGGCCTCCTCGCCGAGGGCGAGCCCGGCGCGGACGGTTGCCGCGAGTTCTCCGTGGTCCACCCGAACTCGGTCGAGCCGGGACTCGGGCTCGCGCCGGGCATCGACGTCGTCTTCGGGGTGCTGCTGCCGGGCGAGGAGACGGTTCCAGTACGCCACAACGCGTCCTCGGTCTCGATGTGCCTGTCCGGCCACGGCGTCACCGACATCGACGAATCCGCCTTCGCGACCGGATTCCGGGACGTGTGGGTGACGCCGTCGATGAGCCCGTTCGTGCTGCGCAACCCAGGCGACGAGCCCTTCATCTACCTCACGTACTCCAACCGTCCCATGCTGCGGAAGCTGGAGGTGTACTTCCGCGAGGAGAAGCCGCCGGTCGGCGTGCAGGCGCCCGCGGTGGACACTCCCGCCGGCGGCCGGGTGAAGGACCTCGCGCCCGGCTTCCCCATCGGCGACAGCGGGGCATGGCTGCTGCCGTACGAGCACCTCATCGACCCGGAGTTCGTCGAGTCCAGGCCGCTTCTGTGGAAGTGGCAGGATGTCGCCCCCCACCTGGGGCTGTTGAAGTCGCTCAAGACCGGGTACACCGGCCGGCCACTGATGTGCCTCTACAACCCGGCGACCGGGACCCGCAACGGCACTACCGCGAACTTCTTCGCCACCATCTCAAACGGCTCGGCCAACCTCATCGGTCCGGCCCACCGGCACAGCTCAGCGGCGATCAACTACATCCTCGACGGCAGCGGTTGGAGCGTCGTGGACGGCGTCCGTATCGACTGGGAAGCCGGCGACATCATGCTCTCCGCGCCGGGCTGGGCGCCGCACGGCCACGCTCGCGGGCCTGAGGGCGCCTCGATCCTCACCATCCAGGACCACCCGCTGCAGATCGCCTCCGAGTCCCTGGTGTGGCAGGAGGACCTGGAGGACGGCCCGATTCTCAGCCTCGGCAAGCAAGCCGGGTTCCAGACCAACCTCAGCCAGTTCCTGGCCGACACCGAGTAGTCGGCGTGCGGCGCACTTGAGGCGCCGTACCGCCGTCGCCAGATCGGGCCGACATCCATCTCCCTGCGTCACCGTCAAAGGAGACACCCGTGCTGCCTCATACATCCCGAAGAAGCGTGGCAGTCCTCTCGTCCGGTATTGCCGCCGCCCTCGCCCTCGCCGGTTGCGGCGCCGGCGGCTCGGCCTCCGCCGGCGCCGGCGGTGCGGCGCTGAGCGAGACCCAGCGAGCGGCTGTCAAGGCCGCCGAGGCGGAGTTCGCCGCATACATCAAGCCGCGCGCCGCCGATCCGGTTCCCGCGCTGCCCGCGGCCCCGCCGACGGGCAAGACCCTCACCATCATCGGGTGCCCGATCCCGGTGTGTGCCAAAGTCACGGGCGGGGCCACGAGGGCCGCCCGGAAACTCGGCTGGAAGGTCACCTCGCTGCAGAACGACAACACCCCACAGAGCTTCCTCACCCTGCTCAACCAGGTGGTGCAGAACCCGCCGGACATGCTCGCGTACATCGGCCTCGTGCGGAACTCCTCGGTGACGGCTCAGCTTTCCAAGCTGCACAGCGACGGCACGAAGATCGTCGAGATCGCCCCGATCGGCGACAAGCCGGCGCCCGCGGGGCCTGTTGACGCCACCGTCATCGCAGAGCTGCACAAGCGCCAGAGCGGCCGGCTGATGGGGGACGCCGTAGTGGCCGATGCCAAGGGACCGGCCGACACGGTGTTCGTGTGGGATCCCTCCTTCGCCGTCGGCTGGGGACCGATCAAGGACGGATACAGCAAGATCGTCAAGGCGGCCGGCGGCAGCGTCGGCATCCTTGAAGTGTCCAACCACAATATCGGAAAGACGATTCCCTCCCAGATCGTGAGCTACCTCCAGGCGCATCCGTCTGTGAAGTACGTCGCCCTGGCCGTCGGCGACTACGCTGCCGGGCTCGCCGCCGCCAAGCAGGCGGCCGGGTTGCAGCAGAAAGTGCGGATCACCAGCAGGGCGGCCAACGCCACCAATCTGCAGGACATCAAGGACGGCACGGAGTGGACGTCGATCGGCGAGGAGAACGCCGCGAGCGGCTACCGGGCGGTCGATCAGCTCGTCAGGCTGGAGATGGGGATTCCCCTGGGCAGCAGGATCGAAGCCGTCGGATGGCACCAGATCTTCACGCAGGGCAACGTCACCCAGACCGCGACCGCGCCCGAGCCGCCCGACTACGCCGCGGTCTACGAGCACGCCTGGCATGTGGGATGAGACATGACCGAACCCATCGGCCCCGTCCTCACCATCCGGTCGCTGTCGAAGACCTTCGCCGGCCAGACGGCCCTCAACCAGGTCGACCTGACCCTGCACGCGGGCGAGGTCCACTGCCTGCTGGGCCAGAACGGATCGGGCAAGTCGACCCTCATCAAGATCCTCGCCGGGTACCACGCCCCTGACCCGGGTTCCACCGCGACGCTGAACGGCGCTCCGCTGACGCTGGGTTCCACCGCGGCAGCCCGGGACAGCGAGATCCGGTTCATCCACCAGGACCTCGGCCTGGTGGACGAGCTGGATGTCGTCGACAACCTGGCCCTCGGTGGCCGTTACGCCGGCCGGTGGTGGCTGTCCGACCGCCGCGAACGCCGCGCCGCTCATCGGCTGTTGCTTGAGTACGGCGTCGACATCGACCCGTCCGCGCCGCTGGCAGCGGCAGGCGCAGGACAGCACAGCATGGTCGCGATCGTGCGGGCTATGGCACGGTCGGAGGCGAGTCCGTCGCTGCTCGTGCTGGACGAACCGACAGCGTCGTTGCCACAGCACCAGACCCGGCAGCTCTTCGACCTGGTCCGCGCCCTGAAGGCACGGGGCACGGCGGTGCTGTACGTCACCCACCGTCTCGGTGAGGTCTTCGAGATCGGTGACCGCGTCACCGTGCTGCGCGACGGGAAGGACGTGGCGACCCGCACAGTCGGCACGCTGGATACCGACCAGCTGGTCCACCTGATCATCGGACGGGAGCTGACCGAGTTCTCGCCCCAGGCGGCCCCGCCGCGCTCGGACGTCGTCCTCGACATCGCAGGCATGAGCGGCGCCGAAGTGCGCGATTTCTCGGCTCAGGTGCACGCCGGGGAGATCGTCGGTCTGACCGGCCTCGTCGGCTCCGGGTACGACCAGGTACTGGCACTGGCATTCGGTGGCCGGACGGCCCGTTCCGGGACGGTCGCAGTCGAAGGAGCCTCGGTACGGCCCGGCCGGCCGGACGCGTCCATCCGTGCCGGCCTGGCCTACGCGCCGGCTGACCGCAAGCGGCTGTCGACGATCCCCGACTGGAGCGTCAAGGAGAACGTGACGCTACCCCGGGTCCCGTCCGCCCGGTTCGGACGCTGGCTGGGCGGCCGGAGGGAACGTCGCGAAACGCTGCCGTGGACCCGGAGGGTCGGCGTGGTCCCCGACGACCCCGACCGTCAACTGGCGCTGCTCAGCGGGGGGAATCAGCAGAAGGCGGTGCTGTCCCGCTGGCTACGGCTCGGCGCGCGCGCCCTGCTGCTGGACGAACCGACCGCTGGTATTGATACCGGGGCGAAAGCTTCGATCTACGAGGCGCTGAGCAGTCTCGCCGCTCTCGGCACCAGCGTCGTGCTCTCGTCATCTGACGCCGACGAGCTGTGTGCTGTGTGCGACCGCGTGATCATCATGCGCCGCGGGGCGATCGCCGCCGTTCTGTCGGGACAAGACCTGACCGTTGCCCGGATCACGAGCGAGACCATCCGGGACGGCCACCCAGCCGCTCATGGAGGACCGTCATGACCCGTGCACCCGACGCAGGCGCGCACCCCGGCACAGCGGTGCCGCAGCAGGGACCGTCGGCGATACCGAGGGAGGTGCCCGAGGCGCTACCGGAGCAGCGGAGCGTCCGGCCACTGTCGCTGTCCACGGTGGCCCGGTCGCGGGGCGCCCAGCTCAACCGGGTGACCGGCCTGCTGCTGTGGGCGGTGTTCATCGCGTTCTTCGCGGTGAGGGTGCCGTCGACGTTCCTCACCTCGGCTACGTTCAACAGCATCGCGGGGGACCAGTCGGTCACCGTCATCCTCGCCCTGGGACTGCTCGTCACCCTGGCCGCCGGGCAGTTCGACCTGTCGGCGGCCCAAAACCTGGGCTTGTGCGCGGTGATCGACAGCGAGTTGATGGTCCACCACCACCTCGACCCGGTACTCGCCTCCCTTCTCACCCTGGCCGTCGGCGCTGGTATCGGCCTGGTCAACGGGGTGCTGGTGGCAGTGGTAGGGGTGAACAGCTTCATCGCCACGCTCGGGATGAGCTCGGTGCTGCTGGCATTCACCGAGCAGCTGTCCGGCAACCAGTTCGTCGGCCCGGTGCCCGCGGCGTTCCAGAAGATCGCCTCGCACTCGCTCCTCGGAGTGCCGATCGCGGCCGTCTACGCCATGATCCTCGCGGCGCTGGTCTGGTACGTCCTGGAGCACACGCCGGCCGGACGGCGCACCTACGCAGTCGGCGCCAACCCGGACGCGGCCCGCCTCGCCGGGGTGCGAACCACGCGCTACGTCATCGCGTCCTTCGTCGTCACCGCGGTGTTCGCCGCGCTCGCCGGCATCCTGGCCACCGCCAAGATCGGCGAGGTCGCGCCGACCTTGGGTCCCGGATACATGCTGCCGGCGTTCGCGGCCTGCTTCCTCGGTGCCACCCAGCTGAAGCTGGGCCGCTTCAACGTCTGGGGCGCCGTCATCGCGCTGTACCTGCTCGCCACCGGCGTGAAGGGCCTGCAACTCATCGGCAGCCAACTGTGGGTCACCGACCTCTTCAACGGAGTCGCACTGATCGCTGCGGTCAGCGTGGCCGTCCTCAGCGGCAAGCGGCGTCCACGGCGCGCCAAGGCCCGCGCCGCGGCGAACGCGGCCTCGTAGCGGAATCCCGGAAGGAAGACACACGTGATCATCCCAGGGCAGACCGCCGTCATCACCGCGGGCGCGCACGGACTCGGCCGCAGCGTCGCGGATCTCTTGGCAAGGCGCGGAATGAACGTCGTCATCGCCGACATCGACGGCGCCGCGGCACTGCGGGCCGCGGCCGAGCTTCGCGCTGCCGGCGGGGCGGCTGTCGGACTGGCTTGCGACGTACGCGACGAGGCCGACCTCGAACAGGTCCGGCTCGCCACGATCGCCGAGTACGGCAGGACCGACCTGCTCATGAACCACGCGGGAATGTCGGTGAACGGCCCCGTGGAGCAGGTAGCGCTGGCTGACTGGGGGCAGTTGCTCGACCTGAACGTGCTCCAAGGTGGCCGTCGTCGGGCTGGCGCAGTCGGTCGAGCGCTACCTCGCGCCGCACGGAATCGGGGTCACGCTCTTCGCGCCGGACTACATCGCGACCGCGTTCCCGGGCAGCGTGCGCCGTGTCGGCGCGGGCGGTTCGGGGGCGGAGCCGGTGTCTGCGTCGGTTCCGTACCCGGCGCAGACCCCCGAGCACGCCGCGGACGTCCTGCTGGCGGCGCTCGACCGGGGCGCGTTCCTCGCGTCGGCGACCGAGGGGGCGGACCGCCTGCTGCTCCTGCAGGCACAAGGCGGCCTGGACCCGTCGACACTGGCCCCGAGCTACTTCGCCATGACGGGAGCGGCCGCGGGCAGCGCCCCCGACTGATCGTGCCGCCCTGCTGACGGACGGCTGTTCAGGTCTTCGGGTCGCTGCGCGGCGCCGGGGCCGGCGCCCCGCTGGAAATCACCTGTTCGAGTAGCCGGCCGATGTCCTTGCGGATGGCGTTGACGTCCTCGCCGACGGCACCGACGGCCTGCAGCACCCACGGCTCGAACAGCAGCCAGCCCTTCATAAACGCCGATGCGGCGGCCACGGAAATCCGAGGATCAATTCCGGTGACAGGGGTGCTCTTCTCCTTTGGCGGAGATTCTTCGCGAACTCCCGTCAGTAGAATGGCGAGGGCACCCTCCTCGCTGTAGAGGTCTTCCATCCGTGTTCGGCTGAGCAGAGCGAACGCAAGGATGCGTATGAACCGTTCGCGCCTGATGTTCTCCTCGAAAAGGCGCTGAACCGACGCCACCGGGTCCTTCGGGTCGCCCGCGGCGGTCGAGAACGCCATCGCCTCCCGACGCATGACGGCTTTGAGCAGTGCGTCCTTCGTGCCGAAGTGACGGTAGATCAGGCCATGACTGACCCGGGCGCGGGCCGCGATATCGCGTACGGTGACCGACGCCGGGCCACGTTTTGCAAAAAGGTCCCGGGCTGCGTCCATCAAGCTGGTCATCACTTCGTCGCGGCCGTAGGGCGCGGCGACCGTCCGTCGTCGGGGGGGCATGATTTCCCTCTATTCGATTCAGCGTCAATGCGGCCGGTTCGCGTCAATGAACCATTGACATGCAGGTAGCCGGAGGACATTCTAGTGTAACCAAGCGGATACACCAAGGAGGTCCAGCGTGCGAGTGCTGGTTACAGGAGGGCTCGGCGTCAATGGCTGCTGGGCCACCCGGCGCTTCGTTTCCGAAGCCCACACGGTCGCGGTACTGGACCGCCGCCTCGACACGGCGCCGCTGGGGTCCGACGCGGGCAGCGTCACCCTCTTCGAGGCCGACATCACCAACGAGGCGCGGCTGACCGAGGTGTTCGAGCGGTTCCAGCCCGAGGTGGTGGTCCATATGGCGGCCCTGGTTGGCGCGCGCGAGGCCCGTGAGCTGTTCGACGTCAACGCCGGCGCGACGGTACAGTTGCTCGACGTTGCCCGGCGCACTGATGTTCGGCGGGTCGTGTTCACCTCTTCCCGCGCGGTGTACGGCGACCTGCTCGGCGTGGAGGGCCATCCCACCTACCAGCCGGTCACCGAGTCGACCCCCTTCGCCCCGGTGCGCGCTTACGACGTCGCGAAGATCGCAGCGGAGGGTATGGGGCAGGTCTACCGGCGACGGTACGGCCTCGAGTTCACGGCGCTGCGCTTCGCCAGCATCTTCGGCCCCGGCAAGAACGTCCGGCATGCGGGCACGTCGATCTACAGCAGCATGATCGACACCGCGGCCGCGGGCGAGCCCGTCCGTATCGAACGCGGCGGCGACCAGCGCGACGACGTCATCTACGTCGAGGACGTCGCCGCCGCGATCGTCCTGGCCGCCACCGTCCCCGGCCCGCTCTCCCCGGCCTACAACATCTCCCGCGGCGAGGGCACCACCCTGCACGACCTGGCACGGGCCATCCGCACCTCGATCCCGAACGCCGACATCCACGTCGGGCCGGGCCTCGACTACTTCGACCTGGGCGTGCAGTACTACAGCGTCCTCGACAACAGCCTGGCCCGCCGCGAACTCGGCTTCGAGCCCCACTACGACCTGACGCGCGGCGTCGCCCGCTACCTCGAGGCGTCGCGCAGCCTCCTTGAAACAGACAGCGCCTGACCCGATCCACGAAGCAGAGGAGCAGCCGTGAGCAGCATCATCGGCGTCGACATCGGCGGCACCTTCACCGATGCCTTCATTGCCGACAGCACCGGCAGGACCTGGTCCGCCAAGACCCCCTCCACCCCGCCCGGCTACGCGGAGGGTTTCCTGAACGCACTGGGTGAACTCGCCGAGAGCGACGGCCGCGACCTCGCCGAACTGCTCGGCGCGTGCGACTACATCGTGCACGGCACCACCGCCACTCTCAACGCGCTCGTCGTCGGGGACGTGGCCACCGTCGGATTCCTCACCACGTCCGGACACAGTGACTCCATCCGGATCATGAACCTCGAAGGCCGCTATGCCGGACTCAGCAACGACGACATCCAAGACATGGTCCGCCACGACAAGCCCGCGCCGCTCGTGCCGCGGCACCTCGTCCGCGAGATCACCGAACGCGTCGACTACAAAGGCGAGATCGTCGTCGAACTCGACGAGTCGCAGGCCCGCCAGGCCATCACCGAACTCCGGGACGCGGGTGCGGACGCCTTCGCCGTCTCCCTGCTGTGGTCCTTCGCCAACCCCCGGCACGAACTGCGGCTCCGGCAGCTGATCGAGGAGATCGCTCCCGGCACCTACGTCGGCCTGTCCAGCGAACTCAGCCCCCGCATCCGCGAGTACCCCCGCAGCGCGACCACCATCATGAGCACCCAGGTCGCCCCCAAGCTGCGCAACTACCTCGTGCCCGTGGAGAAACGGCTGCGCGAACTCGGCTTCACCGGAGCCCTGCTGGTCATGCAGGGCTCCGGCGGCTCCGTCGCGGCCGCCGAGGCCCCGGACCGCGCGATCACCACCATCGGCTCGGTGCTGACCGGCGGCGTCGTCGGTTGCACCCGCCTGGGCGCCCGCCTCGGACACCCGAACATCGTGTCGACGGACATCGGTGGCACCACCTTCCTGGTCGGACTGGTCGTCGACGGCGAACCCGTGATGGCCCCGAGCACCGTCGTCGGCCGACACACCGTCAGCGTCCCCATGGTCCAGGTCAGCACCATCGGCAGCGGCGGAGGAGCGGTCGCGTGGCTCGACGCCGGAGGCAACCTGCGTGTCGGCCCGCGCAGCGCTCAGGCCGTACCCGGACCGGCCTGCTACGGGAACGGTGGCACCGAGCCGACCGTCACCGACGCCGACGTGGTCCTCGGTATCGTCGACCCCGGCCGCTTCCTCGACGGCCGCAGGGCCCTCGACGTCGCGCTGGCCGAAGAGGCGATCCGCAGCCGGATCGCCGAGCCGCTCCGCCGCACCCGCGGGGTCCCCCCCGCGGGCCACTACGCCCAACAACACCCCCCGGCCGCGCGCCGGCTGGGCCAGGGGGGGGGCCAACCCCGCCAAGATC